>NZ_SCHP01000009.1 GCF_013607485.1 Bombilactobacillus bombi | reverse complement strand
AGATACAGGGCTCGTGATGCATATTTAATTGAAGAGCCTTTTGCCGCCGCAATTGGAGCAGGTTTGCCTGTCATGGATCCTACTGGTAGTATGGTAGCGGACATTGGTGGCGGAACGACTGATGTGGCCACGATTTCTTTGGGGGGAATTGTTTCGAGCCGCTCAATTAGAATGGCGGGTGATAAGTTTGATGAATCCATCATTGCTTATGTACGTCAGGAATTCAATCTATTAATTGGTGAAAGAACCGCAGAACAACTAAAGATGGAAATTGGCTCTGCTTCAATTGAGAAGGCTGTTGATTTACCCAACATGAGTATTCGTGGGCGAGATTTAGTCACAGGTTTACCTAAAACTGTCGATCTAAAGGCTGTTGATGTGGCTAAAGCTATTCATGAAGATATTGAAGAAATTGTTAATGCCATCAAAGAAACCTTAGAAGAAACTTCTCCAGAGATTGCTGCTGATGTTATTGATCATGGAATAGTCTTAACAGGCGGAGGCGCGTTATTGAATAACCTTTCCGAAGTTATATCTGATTCTACAAAAGTTCCAGTTTTTGTGGCTCAAGATCCATTAGATTGTGTAGCCATTGGTACGGGTGAATCTTTAAAAAATCTTGATGTCATACGACAACATCGCTAAAAGGGTGGGGGAGCCCCCACCTTTTTACTTTAATGGAGGGTTTCATGCGTAACTTTTTTTCAAATAAAAAGTTAATTATTTTTATGGTTGTAATTATCGTAATCATTTCGACAATTACAGCTTCTTTAACTTTTAGTAAAAGAAGGTCCCAACCTGCCTTTATTCATCAAGCAGGCAATGATGGTTTAGGTATTATTGGTAATGTTGTTGCATTACCAATTAATGGGGTTCGCAATATCGGCGATAATTTTTCTAATCTGTTTGATACTTATCAGGAAAACCGACGTTTAAAGGCTCATTTGGATGATTTGGCTCAAACTAAAGCTCAAATTAGTGCGTTAAAAAAAGAAAATCAGGATCTTAAACGGCAAGTTAAATTAAATAAGACTCTCACTGATTATCATCAAATTACAGCTTCTGTAATTTCGCGTTCTCCCAATAATTGGCAAAATTATTTAATAATTAATAAAGGCGCACTTTCCGGTGTTAAGAAGGATATGCCAGTAATGTCCGGATCTGGATTAGTGGGTCGAGTAGTAGAAGTTAATCAAACCAATTCCAAGGTGGGATTAATTTCTACTGATAAATCTTTAAGTAATAAATTTGCTGTTGAAGTTACTAAAAATAGTGGTAATGATACAAGCGGAATTATTGACCGCTATGACAAAGATGATAATTTATTAGTAATGACTAATGTTGCTTCAGCTGATAAGGTAAAGACAGGACAAAAAGTTATCACTTCTGGTTTAGGCGGACTTACTCCAAGAGGGCTATATGTAGGCAAAGTAGTAAAAATTAAAAAAGACGATTATGGTTTAGTTTCATCTATTTATGTTAAACCTGCTACAGATTTGAATAATTTTACAATTGTAACTGTTATTAGTCGGGATGTTGAACATGGTTGATTTAAAAAGTAAAACTGCAAAATATATTGGTCAATTTATAATATTGCTGTTAGGATTTTTTTTGGATGGTTCTTTAAAAAGCACTTTTACTAATTTAAATAAACCTAGTTTTCAGGTTTCACTGCAAATATTGTTATTATTATTAGTAATAATGGTCTTGCACGATCAAAAAGAGGACAACCACTTATTTTGGTATAGTTTGATACTAGGAGTTTTGTATGATTCTTATTACTCAAGAATTTTTGGCTTATATTCTACTATCCTTCCATTAACAGTAATCGTTGTGCAAACAGTGCAGAGTTATATACCTGAGTCGTTTGTTTTCGAATGGAGTATGTATTTCATTGTCCTTACTATTTCCATGCTATATTTATATATAATTGGGGTATTTTTAAATTTGGCATTGGTAGATATGACTCGTTTTATAACAGATTGGTTAGGACCGACGTTATTAGTCAATTCAATTATTTTTTTAGTTTTGTATTTTCCAATGACTAAGCTAATTAATTGGCTGTGGCAATAATTTAGGGGGATTAGTGTGAAAAGCGTGACGTTAAAGGGGAAAGGCAATAAATATTATTTAGAAATTAATTCTGATGAGAGCTTTTCGCAAACATTAGTAGAACTCAAAAGTTTATTAGAAAAATTAAAGCAGACGATGCCTAAGTCTGTAAAAAAGACGCCCATTGTACTTGATACACAATATCGGTTACTAAAAGATGAGCAACTTGAACAAATTCAGAAAGTAATTTCCAAATTTTCAATTTTTGAGCTTCAGCAAGTAGTCAGTCAAGTCTGGAGTCGTCAAAAAGTTAAACAATTGTTAAATCGTAGTTTTTTAAATATTGAAACAAGAATTATTCGTTCAGGCAAGGTAGTTGATTATCAAGGTAATTTGTTGCTTTTAGGCAATGTGCATAAAGGAGCAGTAATTCGCGCTCAAGGTGATATTTATGTAGCTGGACAAGTTGATGGCATTATTCATGCGGGTTATCCTGATAACAATGATGCTATTATTACTGGAAATATTCGTCGTGCTAGTCAAATTAGAATTAGTGACTTAATTCAGATTGTCGCAGATATGGATCAGCCTAAATTAACGCAACATTCTTTATTTTATATTAATGATTTACATGTTATCGCTGAAGATAAAATTACTAATTTGCATGATATAAAACCTCGCCGTGAAATTACATTAGAGTAAGGAGAAAGCCATGGGAACTTCAATCGTAGTGACGTCTGGTAAGGGTGGCGTCGGCAAATCTACTACTGCTGCTAATTTAGGTTTAGCCTTAGTTCACGCAGGTAAAAGAATTTGTGTAGTAGATTTAGACGTAGGCTTACGTAATTTGGATACTATCTTAGGGTTGAGTGATCGGGTTATTTATGATGTGATTGATGTAATTGAAAATAGGGTAGATGTATTTCAGGCTTTAGTCCAACATCCTAATTATGAAGATCGGCTTTATCTTTTAGCAGCTTCACAAAGCGCTACACAGGGCAATTTAAATATCGAGCGCATGCGTGAAATAATTACAGATTTGAAAACAGCTTTTGATTTTGTTATTTTAGATTGTCCTGCAGGTATCGAAAGAGGCTTTAAAGCTGCCATTGCGGTGGCAGATAGTGCCTTGATTGTCACTACTCCTGAAATTGCTGCTGTTAGTGATGCTGATCGCGTGGTAGGTCTTCTAGAAGATGCACATTTGCCCTACGGAATGCATTTAGTAATTAATCGTGTACGCGTCCAAATGTTGCAAAATGGAAAATCGATGGATATTCAAAATATTGTTGATCGCTTGTCGGTACCCTTAATTGGAGTGATCGTGGACGATGATGAGGTCATTGCGACTTCTAATAAGGGACAGTCTGTAGTTGCAAATCAATCTGATAATCCTGCTGCTGTTGGATATTTTCATTTAGCACATCGAATTTTAGGGGAAAACATTCCTCTTAATGAAATAGATATGGAAAAAAGTGTTGACAAGAAGAATGGTTTTTGGTATCGTATGTTCCATCATTAAAAATAAATTAAAAATAAATGACAATGATCAAGATAGATATGAATGAACATTTTTAGAGAAGCTGTGGTTGCTGTAAACAGTTAATGCCTTCATAGAACACACTTGTGAGTTGATGGGTAATACCATCCGGTGACTGCCGTTAGCTAGTAGTAGTTTATAACTACCAGAGTTGTTTTAGCGTGAGCTGAGCATAAATTGAGGTGGGACCGCGATCGCATTCGTCCTCTTGAGTATATTTACTCAAGAGGATTTTTTATTTTTTTAAATAAATTAGAATAGTCAGGTGATTATTATGACGTATATTGGGAAAATTTTACCATCGTTATTGAATGGGGCTAAGGTAACTTTATTATTATTCGCTATAACTTTAATTTTATCAATTCCCTTAGGAGTACTTCTTAGCTGGGGGCTAAGAAGTAAAGTCAAACCATTGAAGTGGATATTAAGCTGCTATGTCTGGTTAATGCGTGGTACTCCTTTATTATTACAATTAATATTTATCTTTTATGGTTTGCCGACAATTGGAATTGTCTTTGAACGCTTTACTGCGGCAGCAGTAGCTTTTACACTTAATTATGCTGCTTACTTTGCAGAAATTTTTCGGGGCGGGCTTCAAGCTGTTAGCCAAGATCAGCGCGAAGCTGCGGCAGTATTAGGATTAAGTCGTCTACAAGCCTTCAGATTCATCGTCTGGCCGCAAGTTTTAAAGATTGTCTTGCCTTCCATTGGTAATGAAGTTATTAATCTTATTAAAGATTCATCCTTAGTTTATGTTTTAGGAATCGGTGATTTATTACGGGCCGGTAATGTGGCAACTGCTCGTGATGTGACCCTCTTGCCCCTTCTATTAGTAGGAATTATTTATTTAGCTATGACGGCTATTTTAACTTATATTCAGACAAAAATTGAACAGAGGTTTTCATATTATGAATAAACAACAGCCTATTCTAGAATTAGTTAATATAACAAAGACTTTTAATACTCAATTAATTTTTCAAAATATTAATTTACAAGTTCAGCCTCATACTATCTTATCAATAGTAGGTCCTAGCGGTGTGGGAAAAACGACTTTATTGCGAACAATTCTTGGCTTAGAAGATGTTGATCAAGGACAGTTCTTGCTTAATGGTCAGCAATTTGATCCACATAACCACCGGCAAAATGACATTGGAGTAGTTTTTCAAGATTACCGCTTATTTCCTAATTTAACAGTTTTAGAAAATATTACTTTAGCACCTATCCAAGTGCAAGGATTAAATCAGGAACAGGTCTTGCAGAAGGCTAAAAAATTACTTGATTCCTTAGGACTTTATCAAAAGGGAAATTTATATCCTTATCAACTATCAGGAGGGCAAAAACAACGTGTAGCCATTGCCCGAGCCTTAATTTTACAGCCTAAAATACTTTGTTACGATGAGCCAACTAGTGCGTTAGATGCTACTAGTAAAGGTCAAGTGGCAGAATTATTAGAACAATTTAAGGCGTCTGGTAAGACTCAATTAGTTGTTACCCATGACTTGGAATTTGCCAAAGAAGTGTCTGATAAAATATTTAAATTGGAGCAACAGTCATGAAAAAAAAGTTAATAATATTATTCGGATTTTTATTCTTAATTGGGCTAAGTGCCTGTAGCAATGGGCAGCGGGTTGGCACCAGTAAAGAGGCATTGATAGTTGGAATTGATGATTCCTTTGTACCTATGGGATTTCAAACATCAGCTGGAAAATTAACCGGATTTGATGTTGCTGTTGCCCAAAAGGTTGGTCAAGTTATTCATCGCAAACTTATTTTTCAAACAATTGATTGGTCTATGAAAGAAACAGAACTTCGCAATGGAACGATTGATTTAATTTGGAATGGTTATACCAAAACTCCTGAACGGGCTGCTAAAGTTTATTTTTCTCATCCCTATCTGCGAAATCAGCAGGTAGTAGTTGTGAAAAAAGCAGATCATATTACCACATTAAAACAATTGCAAAATAAGACAGTCGGTGTGCAATCAGGATCAACCGGTTATGAAGATTTAATGCAGCAGCCACAAATATTAAAAAATATTATTCGTAACCAGACACCAGTTCAATATGATAATATTCAAAATGGTATGTTAGACTTAAAAGCCGGCCGTATTCAAGGTTTTTTAATTGATCGTGTATTTGCGGAATACTATTTGAAACACGATCGCCAACAGCACCAATATCAAATTTTAGTTACACCTTATCGTAGTGAAAATTTTGCTGTGGGAATGCGCAAACATGACTATGCTTTGCAAAAGCAAATTGACCAGGCTTTAAAACATTTGAAAGATACTGGACAATTAAAAAGCTTGAGTGAACAGTGGTTTGGTAAGGATATTACGCAATAAATTTTAAAATCTAATATGTGTTTATGTAATAACAAAAGGCCAGGACAAAAATTTGCCCAGGTCTTTTTTTCGAGGCTTTTCAATTCTGGACGTTTATTTGCTACTTCAAATTTGAAAATTTGAACTGTTTCTATAATTACATAAAAGCCATTACGGCTTGTGCAACCGCCCCAATGATAATAACAATAATCATTAGCCAAATAAATATCTGTGTTATTCTTGTGAAGACGCTTTTCTTTTTCTTCAAATTAATCACCTTAAATGTTAGTTATTCTGGCAATTATCTTACGTGAAATGTTAATAAATTGCAAATACATTCTACTGATATTAAGAGTACAAAGTGTTATTAGAAAGGATAGAAGGCTAAAATCACGTAAAGTTAATTTTTTTTTAAAAAATGTTTGGGATTGCTGGTAAATAGTGGTTATAGGAGGAAGATTGTGGTAACATTCAAAGTAGAAGGTTAGTTTGTGAATGGGTGTGTTTTACTATTATTTGAACGTCAAGGCAAATTCATTATTTAGCATCATTTCGACAAAAATAGACAGTCATTGTGTTCTAGCCTGAGGGTAGATGGCTGTTTATTTATTTATTTTAAAATAATAACAACCATGGAAATAAAACTACCACGACTAATTATTTTTAATTTTACGTGTTCTAGTATATTCGTCTAGTCTGAATTTGAACTTTAAGTTTGAGTTGGATACAATTTAACAATAATTACGTAACTGCAGAAGGTTATTAAAGTTTAGTTTATTCAAAGAAGGGAATTAGTTTAATGTTCCGGCATGAAACAGTTTTATTAGCTCCTGCAATTGATGCACTGCACGTGCATAATGGCGGAACGTACATCGATGCAACTTTTGGACGCGGAGGTCATACTCAATATTTACTCAGCCAGGGACATGATTTACATGTTTATGCTTTTGATCGCGACCAAACGGCTATTCAGTCTGGCAAGCAGCTAGCTTTACAGACCAATCAACAAACTGATAACTATTTAGAATTAATTCAAGCAAATTTTGAGGATTTACAAGAACAGCTTCTCCAGCGCCAAGTAACAACATTTGATGGAATTATTTATGATTTAGGAGTATCTTCACCGCAATTTGATGATCCTAAGCGGGGCTTTAGTTATCGCTATAATGCCCGTTTAGATATGAGAATGGATCAGTCTCAAGCTTTAGATGCTGAATATATTATCAATCATTGGGATTATGGACAGTTAGTTCAAATTTTTTTCCAGTACGGTGATGAAAAATTTTCTAAAAGAATTGCTCGTTTAATTATAGAAAAACGGCAGCAAATGCCAATCACAACCACTTTTCAATTAGTGGAAGTTATCAAGCAAGCTATTCCAGCCCCTGCTAGACGTCAGGGGGGCCATCCAGCAAAAAAGGTTTTTCAAGCTTTGCGGATTGCGGTTAATGATGAATTACAGGCTTTGGAACGGTCATTGCAAATTGCAATTAAAATGTTATCACCACAAGGATATTTGAGTGTCATTACTTTTCAGTCTTTAGAGGATCGGATTGTTAAGCAATTATTTAGACAAAAATCTCAAGTAAATGTTCCACGAGATTTGCCAGTTATTCCGCCAGATTTACAGCCAATTTTACGGTTAATCACTAGAAAACCAATTTTGCCTTCAGCGGCTGAATTGGATCACAATCATCGAGCCCATAGTGCCCATTTGCGCGTAGCACAAAAATTATAATATTGTTATTGGGGATTTTAACATGTTACAAAATACTGCTAGGAACTTAAAGCAAAATACTGTGGCAAGTCCGCAAAAAAAATCACAGCCAGCTAATAGTGTACGGCAAGCCATTGCGATTAATAAACAAGCAGTGCCCTTTTCTGGGTTAGAAAAGGGGTTATTAATTTGTATTGGCTTGGTGGCTGTTTTTTTAATGTTGTCTTTAGTAAACCTAAGAACTAGCAACGCTCAAAAACAACGGCAAATACAAGATGTCTCTAATCAAACTCAAACTATCATTGCGCAAAATTCCACCTTACGTCAAGAAATTAGTGAGCTAAGTAGTTCTAGCCGCTTATTACAAATTGCGAATGACCATCATTTTACTTTGCAACCAAACAATATAAGGAACATTTCAAAATGAAGTATTCAAAAAAACAGCAATACATAATTAAAAAGGCAAGACGTGATCGAAGAATTATCGGATTATTCTTTCTGGGCGTAATTGCCTTATTTTTTATTTATTTTATGGGACGTTTTACCTATATTGCTGTTAGCGGTCATGTTGGTGGTGTTAACCTAGCACAAAGAACTACGAAAAAATATCGCCACCAAAAAACTTTATGGGCTCAACGTGGAACAATTTATGCTTATGATGGTTCAAAATTGGCTTTTAGTGATAAGACTTATCGGATTTATGCTGTTATTGATAAAAAATATGTAGGCAATAATAAAAAGCCTCTATATGTTACAGATAAAAAACGTGTAGCTCAGGTTTTAAGCAAATATATTGCTTTAAGCCCTACGCAAATTTATCAAATTTTAACGCCTAATATTAATCAATTTCAAGTGGAATTTGGTAATGCTGGTGACAATTTGAGTCTAAATGTAAAAAAAGCCATTGAAAGTTATCATTTGCCAGGAATTTATTTTTACTCGACCCCTTCACGCTCTTATCCTAATGGGAGTATGGCGGCTAATACTATCGGCTTAGTCCAAATGCAAAATGTGGGTAAAAAACATTTATTAAATGGCAGTATGGGCTTAGAACAGTACTTTAATCGCCAATTGCAAGGAAAGAATGGCTATTCTATTCGTTGGGTGGACCCGCAGGGATATACA
Source organism: Bombilactobacillus bombi (assembly GCF_013607485.1). Classification (GTDB taxonomy): domain Bacteria; phylum Bacillota; class Bacilli; order Lactobacillales; family Lactobacillaceae; genus Bombilactobacillus; species Bombilactobacillus bombi_A. The sequence goes on along the minus strand of NZ_SCHP01000009.1, from coordinate 38,044 downwards.
CTACCTAAGACTCGCGAAAAAACTAAACCACCCCGGCAAGGAAAAAATATTTATACTACTATTGATCCTAACTATCAGTACTATTTAGAACAATTGGTTACTCAAGTAAATAACAAATATCAGCCTCATTCAATGCAAGCTTTTGTTACTAATCCTAAAACTGGTGATATTTTGGCAATTACACAGCGACCAACTTTTGATCCCACAACTAAAGTAGGATTGAATAATGCTTGGAGAAACATTAATGTGCAAGATCAATTTGAACCAGGTTCAGTTATGAAAGTGATGACTTTAGCTGCAGCGATTGAATCGCATCACTATAATCCTAATCAATATTATCATTCTGGTGCGATAAATATCGGAGGCCGAGTAGTTAAGGACTGGAATCAAAGCGGATGGGGCGATATTCCTTTAGAACAAGCTTTTGTACGCTCTAGTAATGTTGGAATGGTCTTTTTAGAACAGCAAATGGGAGCAAACACCTGGTTAAAATATTTAAAAAAATTTCATATTGGTCAAAAAACTAATATTACTTTACCTGGGGAAGTGTCCGGAAATATTAATTTTCAACATTTATCTGATCAAGCTATTACGGCTTTTGGACAAAGTGTGGACGTTACAGGTGTACAGATGCTTCAGGCTTTAGGGGCAATTGGTAATCATGGTAAGATGATGAAGCCCAGAATTGTTTCACAGATAGAAGATCCAAATAGTGGCAAAATTATTAAAAATAAAGTACAAAAAATCTCCCAACCAGTTTCTGCAACCACTGCTAATAAAGTTCTAGATGCAATGCGAGATGTTGTACAAAAAAAATATGGAACGGGTACAGTTTATAATATTGACGGTCAAGACATTGCAGTCAAAACTGGAACTGCCCAAATAGCAGGAGCTAACGGTGGTTATTTAACTGGAGGCAATAGTTATATTTATTCAGTTGCTGGCTTAGCTCCTGCTAGCAATCCTAAATATTTAGTGTATATTACTATGCAGCAGCCACAAAATATGGATACTTCTGCAGAAAAAATTTTGTCGGAAATTTTTAATCCAATGATGCAACGTTTACTCGGAACCGGTACAATAGAAAATGTTAAATCTTCTCCCCAGACGATACTTTTAAAAGACGTGACAGGTCAATCTGTAGCTGCAGCTCAACAAAAACTGCAAGCACAGCAACTTAATTTAGGAGTTATTGGTACTGGTGGAACGGTCGTACAACAACTGCCAACTGCCAATTCTAAAATTTTGGTCAATCAGCGGGTGGTCTTATTAACTAATGGTGCAATGACAATGCCAGATGTTACCGGCTGGTCTAAAAATGATCTACTTAAGTTGTCAGAAATTACGGGGAAAAAGATTGTCTTAAAGGGACAAGGATTTGCTGTTCAGCAAAATATAAGTGCTGGTACAGTCCTCAATAATGTTAAACAAATCGAAATAAATCTTAATTAATAGCGAGGAAGTTAACCAATGGAGAACGTGAATTTTTTATGGCCGCTTGTTAGCAGCTTTTTAATTGTTGTATTATTAATGCCACTTTTTATTAAAATGATGCTAAGTCATAAAGAAGGTCAGCAAATTCGTGAAGAAGGACCTAAATGGCAAGTTTATAAAGCAGGTACGCCTACGATGGGCGGGGTAATTTTTTTAATTGCGATTATGGCAACTATTATCTGGACAGGGTCTTATAATGATTTATATACTATTGTATTGCTGTTGATATCCTTAATGCTGTTTTTATTTGGTTTAATTGGATTTTTAGATGATTTTATTAAGTTAAAAAATAATCGCAATTTAGGATTATATGCTTGGCAAAAATCACTATTACAGCTACTTTTTGCAGTAGTCTTTGCTGCTTTATATTATTACAATCATTTACCTATTGATTTACAAATTGGTCCTTGGATTTTACATTCGACTATCATTTTTGTATTTTTTATAATGTTTTGGCTAATTGGTTTTTCCAATGCTGTGAATTTAACTGATGGCTTAGATGGTTTGGTGTGCGGCTTGAGTTTGATTGCGTATGCTACTTATGCCTATCTTGCTTATGTCCAGCAAAATAATGATATTTTACTGATTTGTTTGACTGTTTGTGGAGCTATGCTGGGATTTATCATTTTTAATCATAAGCCAGCTAAAATCTTTATGGGGGATGTTGGTTCTTTAGCTTTAGGAGCTGGATTAGCGGCAATTGCAATTTTACTAGGTAATCCATGGTCCTTACTATGGATTGGAATTGTTTTTGTGGTAGAAACTGCTAGTGTAATTATCCAAGTTTCTGTATTTAAGGCTACAGGAAAGCGAGTTTTTAAAATGTCGCCGATTCATCATCATTTTGAAATGTCTGGTTGGTCCGAATGGAAAGTTGTAACTACCTTTTGGTTAGTTGGTTTATTAGCAAGTATTAGTTATTTATTAATCTTTGTAGGATAGGAAGTAAAATAATGAAGTTTGTGCCTGATTATCAAAATCAAAAAGTATTAGTAGTTGGTTTAGCTAAAAGTGGTTTTCATGCCGCCAAGTTATTACAAAAATTGGGTGCTCAAGTAACGGTTAATGATCACCAAAAATTGGCCGCTGATAATCCGCAAGTCGTAGCATTGAAAGAATTAGGGGTTCAAGTAATTAGTGGTTCGCACCCGTTATCATTATTAGATCAAGGATTTAAATTAATTGTCAAAAATCCGGGTATTTCTTATGATAATCCATTAATTAAAGCAGCTATGCTGCGAAAAATACCAATTATTACAGAACCAGAATTGGCTTATGAAATTTCCCAAGCCCCGTTTATCTGTGTTACAGGTACCAACGGTAAAACAACAACTACTACTTTAATTCAACTTATCTTAGACCAAAATAGAGTATCTGGGCATGCTTATAAGGCTGGCAATATTGGAATTTCTGCGGTTGAAGTAGCCCAAAAAGCTCAAGCTAATGATGATATTGTTGTGGAGATGTCGAGTTTTCAATTAATGGGAATTACTAAATTACGTCCAAAAATTGCAGTTTTAACTAATATTTATGAAGCCCACTTGGATTACCATAAAACTCGCGCTAATTATATCAAAGCCAAAATGAATATTACTAAAAATCAAACTGCGAGCGATTATTTTGTGGTAAATTTTGATCAAGCAGAATGGAGAAATTTAGCTCAGCAGACTTCTGCACAAATTATACCTTTTTCACGCTTAAATTATACGCAAACTGGCGCTTATCAAAAAGATGACGCCCTGTATTTTAAGGATGAACGTATAATTGATACTGCTGATTTGGCTTTAGTGGGCCAGCATAATATTGAAAACTATTTAGCGGCAATTGCGGTAGCTAAGATTTGTGGCAAATCGAATACCGATATACGCCACATTTTGACCACCTTTAAGGGAGTTAAACATCGGATGCAATTTGTCAAAAAATTAGCTGGACGTTTGATTTATAATGACTCAAAAGCCACTAATATGGAAGCAACGACAGTGGCTTTACAAGCTTTTTCCCAGCCAATTGTTTTAATAGCTGGCGGTCTTGATCGGGGTTTTACTTTTGACGATTTGGTGACACCTTTAAAAAAGGTGAAAGCAATTGTTTTATACGGTGAGACTAAACACTTAATGGCTAGTGCCGCTCAAAAGGCGGGCATTAAGACGATTAAATTAGTAAATACTTTAGATGAGGCAGTTCCAGCGGCTTGGGATTTAACCACGCAGGGAGATGTGTTGCTACTATCACCAGCTGCAGCTAGTTGGGATCAGTTTAAAACTTTTGAAGAGCGTGGCGATCGTTTCTTACGTGATATCGAAAAATTAGGTGGCTAAATATGAAAATTATTGTATCTGGTGGTGGTACGGGCGGCCATATTTATCCAGCTCTAGCATTAATTAAACGCCTGCAGCAGCGGCAGCTGTTGGACAAGGTATTATATGTTGGTACTAAATCCGGTTTAGAAGAACAAATTATTACCAAAGAAAATATTGATTTTCAAGCTTTAAAGCTACAAGGATTTAAGCGTCGCTTAAGTTGGGATAATATTCAAACATTGAATTTGTTCTTAAGTAGTATAAAAAAATCAAAACAAATTGTGCGAGAATTTCAACCGGATGTTGTATTAGGAACCGGCGGCTATGTCTCTAGTTCTGTAGTATTTGCGGCACATTTATTAGGAGTGCCTACTGTCATTCACGAACAAAATTCCGTTGCAGGTCTAACTAATAAATTTTTGGGCCATTTTGTTGATAAAATTGCCTATGCGTTTGATGATGTGACTGATCAATTTAATGAAAAAAATAAATTAGTTTTTACTGGTAATCCCCGTGCTCAAGAAGTGGCCGGGTTGAAAGATAATCAGCGTCTAACAGAATTTGATTTACAGGTTAAAGTGCCAACTGTTATGATTTTTGGTGGCAGCCGAGGAGCTGCACCAATCAATAGGGTAGTCGTGCAAGCACTACCTCATTTATCTCAAAAAGATTATCAAGTATTATTTGTTACTGGAAAAGTTCATTATGAACAAGTTTTAGCACAAATAAAACCGCATCAGCTGGCTGCTAATCTAAAAATTGTTCCTTATATTGATGATATGCCAGCAATTTTGCCAGACGTTTCTTTAGTAGTTGGCCGTAGTGGTGCTACCTCAATTGCGGAACTAACCGCTTTGGGAGTGCCTTGTATTTTTATTCCGAGTCCTTATGTAACTCATGATCATCAAACTAAAAATGCTCAAGCCTTAGTTAAGAAACAGGCAGCCTTAATGATTGCTGAAAAGCAGCTCACAAGTGATAAATTAGTAAAAATGATAGATGAAGTATTGTCAAATCATGCTTTACAGCAGCAACTAGCGCAAAATGCGCGAAAATTAGGAGTTGTAGACGCTAGTGATCGTCTTATTACAGTTTTAGAAGATTTAATATCCACGGTGAGCTAATTTATGAATCAAAAAAAACGTAATAATTTAATTTTTTTGGATAATAATTTTAAACATCCTAAGGTAAGAAAAAAGCATAAGAAATTCAAACGTCTCTTTAAATTATCGGCGTCCAATGTTAAAAGTTATTTTATAATTTTTCTGGTAATTTTAATTGCTGGAATTGGTTACTTATTTTCACCCTTAGGACATGTAGCTCAAATATCGGTTACCGGGGTTAATTATTTAGGTGAACAACAAATTATTAATGCTTCAGGTATTAATAATGAATCATTAGTGGTTAGTACCCTACTGCGCCAAAAAATTATTTGCCAAAAAATTAAGCGGCAAGTTCCATTAGTTAAAAATGTTAACTATTCTTATACAAAATTTAATCATTTACAAATTAATGTAAAAGAATATCAAACAGTAGGATTTTTGCTGCATAATAATGGTTATTATCGCGTTTTGGAAAATAGTCGTGTTGTACCTTCTAAACTGCAACAGCCAATTGGTAATTTTCCAGTATATCAAGATTTTGGTAATAAAACTTCACTAAGTAAATTTGTACAGTTATATTTAAAATTATCTCCTAAGTTACGTAATGACATTTCGGAAATTCATGGCCAAAAAAAGACTAATTCTAAACATCCTTATCGAATTACGTTGTATATGAATGATGGCAATATGGTGGTAGGAGATGTACGCACCTTAAAAAATAAGTTGCGCTATTATCCTCAAATAGTTCAACAAATGCCAACAAAAGGAATTGTTAATTTAGAATTAGGCGCGTATTCCTATTCTTTTCCTAAGAAAAATAAATAGGACAATTTTTTAACACTAGTTTTTGTGTTATCATTTAAATGGTAAGATTGAAATAAGTGTACCAAAGCAATCAGGGGGATCGCTTTATGGATGATTCGATGATAATAGTAAGCTTAGATATTGGCACTACAGCAATGAAAGTTGTAGTTGCTAATGTTGCTAAAGGGCAAATAAATGTTATAGGTATCGGCAGTGCACATTCTAAAGGAATGAATCGGGGGGTTATTGTTGATATTGATAAAGCATCTGAGGCGATCAGAGAAGCTGTTAAGAAAGCTGCGTCGCAATCTAACACAGAGGTTCATGATATCGTAGTTGGACTACCTGCTAATGGTGTACAGATTTCTTCATGCCAGGGAACCATTGCATTAGGTAGCCAAACTAAAGAAATTGAAGATGATGATGTTCAACAGGTGATGAGTGCTTCTTTAATGCAAACCTTGCCTGCTGAACAAGAATATGTTGCCCTAATTCCTAATGACTTTAGTGTTGATGGTTTTAAAAATATTAAAGATCCGCGGGGCATGATTGGTTCACGCCTGGAATTTAACGGTATTTTATATTCTTTGCCTAAGTCGATAGTTCATAACATTGTTAAAGCTGTTGAGCGGGCAGGGCTCAATATTGTACATGAGGTGTTGGCACCTGCAGCTTTAAGTCAAGTTGCTTTAGATGATGGTGAAAAAAATTTTGGTGCTATTATTGTTGATTTGGGCGGCGGTCAAAGTAGTGCATCTGTGATTCATGATCGCAAGTTGAAATTTTCTACTGTTGACCCTGAAGGTGGTAATTTAGTAGTTCATGATATTTCAGTGGTTTTAAATACAACTATTGCTAATGCTGCTAAATTACAACGTTACTATGGAACAGTAGATGTGCAAACAGCTTCTGATGTGGAAGAATTTCCAGTGGAAGTTGTAGGCCATGATGAACCGCAGTCTGTTTCGAGCAAATATTTATCAGAAATTATTGCGGCCCGTGTTCAGCAAATCTTTGAGCGCTTACAAAAGCGCTTAGTTGCTGTTAACGCCTTTGAACTGCCTGGAGGAGTTATTATTACTGGTGGTTTAGCCGAAATGGATGGTGTAGACAAGTTAGCTCAACAAGTTTTTGGCGCCAAAGTAAAAATCTTTATCCCAAAACAAATGGGATTACGGCACCCTGCGTTTTCAGAAAGTTTAGGTTTGGTTTCTTATGCACAAAGCTTAAGCGAGTTAGATATCTTGGCCCATGATGTGATTCACCAATATACACCTTCACCAAGAACAGGATCTACTCAGGCTAATATTCCAATTAATCAACCTGAAACTGATAGTCTGGATAACAGTTCCAACAAAGATGTAACGCCGATGGGAGAAAAATTTAAGAATTTTTGGAAAAAATTCTTTGACTAAGATATAAACGAGCGGTTAAAGCAGGAGGATTTAATTAATATGGAAAATTCAACAGAAAAAACAAAAGCAGTAATTAAAGTTATCGGCGTTGGTGGAGCAGGCGGTAATGCTGTTAATCGAATGGTAGAAGAAAATATCAAGGGCGTCGAATTTATTGCGGCAAACACTGATATGCAGGCTTTAGATCTTTCCCAAGCAGATACACGTCTACAATTAGGACCGAAATTAACACGTGGATTGGGAGCTGGTTCTGATCCAGATGTGGGGCAAAAGGCCGCGGAAGAAAGTGAAGATGTTATTTCTGACTTATTAAAGGAGTCAGACATGATTTTTATCACAGCTGGAATGGGCGGTGGTACTGGCACAGGAGCAGCTCCAGTAATTGCTCGGGTGGCAAAAGATTCTGGAGCTTTAACTGTCGGAGTAGTAACCCGTCCTTTTATGTTTGAGGGTCCTAAGCGCTCCAGTTATGCTGATAAGGGTATTGAGGAATTAAAGCAACATGTAGATACTCTAGTAGTAATAGCCAACAATCGCTTACTAGAAATTGTGGATAAAAAGACGCCTATGAATGAAGCTTTACACGTAGCTGATGATGTTTTACGTCAAGGAGTTCAGGGGATTTCTGATTTGATTACCTCACCAGGTTTTGTTAATCTTGATTTTGCGGATATTAAAACAGTTATGTCTGATCAAGGCTCTGCTTTGATGGGTATTGGGGCCGCTAATGGCGAAAATAGAATTGTTGAAGCTACAAAAAAGGCTATCTCTTCACCACTTTTAGAAGTTTCTATTGACGGAGCTAAACAGGTCTTGCTCAATATTACCGGAGGACCTGATTTATCGTTATTTGAGGCTAATGAATCTGCTAATGTAGTTTCACAAGCTACTAGTGAAGACGTGAATATTATTTTTGGAACATCAATGGATGAAAATTTGGGAGACGAAGTCCGTGTAACTGTTATTGCTACTGGAATTGATGATGATCGTCCACAGACTAAAGTAAAACCTAAACCCAAAATTACACCAGAGAAAATTTCACCATCTAATCCGATTGATAAAGAAGTAAATCCTTGGGGGGTTGGCAGTCATCCTGAAACTTCCAATAAGAATATTTCCAAACCAGCCAGTAAATTTGATATTTTTAATCAATCGGATGTTTTAAATGATGATGACAATGATGATGAAGATACAATGCCACCATTTTTAAGACACCATCCTAAGAGATAGGGGAGATAATTATGGCATTTGATAAATTAGCCAATTTTTTTGGCATGAATGATGATGAAGACTATGAGCCGGAAGAACCTTCTAATGATAAGGATCCTGTACGCAAGAATAATATAGTAGCAATGCAGCCTCATAATGCTCAACGTAGTGAAATTAAAGTGGTAGATCCCAAACGCTATGGTGATGCTAAGGAAATTGCTAAAGATTTGCTTAATAATCGGGCAGTTTTAGTTAATCTTAGAAAAGTTAATGAAGAGCAAATGCGTCGTATTACTGACTTTTTAACAGGCACAGTTTTTGCGATTAACGGTGACGTTAGTCGTGTTGACGAGAATGTATTTTTATATACCCCCGCTAATTTTCAAATTGATACCGAAACTGATAATTTTACAGAATAGATGAGGATTTGATTTTGTGGCTAATGTTATTAATGGTTTGCCGATAATTATAATAGAGTTATTTGATCTTTATAAATGGCTTATTGTTATTTATTGTTTGATGAGTTGGCTTCCAGGCGCAGCAACCTCTAAATTAGGGGTGTGGCTGGGGAAAATAGTTAACCCGTTTTTATCTATATTTGATCGTTTTATTCCCCCCATTTTTGGCATTAGTTTTTCGCCAATTTTTGCTTTAATAGTTTTAGAATTTATAGAGCGATTTATTAGTGGAATTTTTTAAGAGGCGAAGATTTTGCAGTTAACAAGAAATCATATCAACACCCAAATAAGTGCTATGATTAATTATGTTCAGACTTATTATGCTTCAAAACTAAGTCCATTTTTGAATCCTCATGAACTGCTATTAGCTCAAGAATTAGTTGCCAGTCAGAGTGATGATATTAATATGTATCATTATGGAGGCTATCCGCATGCAGAGCGACAGCGTTTGCTATTAACTCCTGATTATTTCGAAGTCACGCAGCAAAGCTTTGAAATTCAATTATTTGAAATCATTTTTAATCCTAAATTTAATAAGTTGCAGCATTATCAAATATTGGGTAAGTTAGCTCATCTGGGTTTAGAAAGAGCAATTTTTGGTGATATCATTACTGATGGGCAACGCTGGCAATTTTTGGCTGAAAAATCTTTTACTAATGTATTGAAACAAGAGGTTACGCAAATTGGTTCTAGTAAGGTTCAGGTTCAGCCCCAGCCTCAAGAACAGTTATTAGCAGTCAAAAATGATTTTACTAATGAAACAATCATCAGTGTTTCAATGCGTTTAGATACAGTAATTGCGGCAGCCTTCAAGCATTCTCGCAATCAAGTCCAAGAGTTGATAAAATCTGGTCGAGTTTTTGTTAATTGGGAATCGGAGCACCGGACGGATTACTTAGTTACAATTGGAGATTCAATTAGTTGTCGTGGGTGGGGGCGCTTAACAATATTAGATTATTTAGGTCAAACAACAGCGCATAAAAATAAATTATACTTACGAATATTTCGGCATTAATTAATGGAGGTTAGAAGGATGGCTTTGACACCAAAGGATATTCAAGAAAAGGATTTTGGTTCACAATTACGCGGTTATGACAAAGATGAAGTTGATAATTTTTTAAATCAAGTTATTGCGGATTATAATGTATTGATTAAAAAAAATCAGCAATTAGCACATGATTTAAAAGAAGCTCAGACTCAAATATCATATTTTAATGAACTACAAAATACTGTCAATGAAGCGATTATTGTGGCCCAAAATGCTGCTGATCAGGTGAAAAATCAAGCCGATGTTCAGGCTAATTCTTTAATGACACAAACACGTTTGAACACAGAACGAATGGTTAATGAAGCGATTAAGAAAGCACGTCAGATTGTTCAAGAAGCTGAAAAAGAAGCTCAAACGATTATTGAACAAAGCAGCCAAATTAATCAAAGTGTTCGGAGAGACTACAAGAATTTACAAAATGTCATCGAATCACAACAAAAATTAATTAATTCAAATTCTTGGCAAGAATTAATTAATGATGGTGAAGAAAAAATTATGCAGAGCATCCAAGCTGAATGTCAAAGCTATTTAGCCCGCTTAAATCAGTTTGCCGATAAAGTAAAATTAGAAGATGATGATTTAGTGATTAAAAATTCATCAGAAAAAAATGTTGACAAGCGACCACAAAATGTTGATAATCAAGATAATCACACTAAACTAGAAAAATAACAACTTTTTTTAACCTTTTAGCGAGTTGGAGTATGGTGGAAGTCCAACAAGGCTCTGAGAAAAGTTTATCGTTTTCTAATTAATTAAATAGTACTAATCTACTGTTTTTTGGGTGGTATAACGAGTAATTCGTCCTAATCAAGGGCGTTTTTTTATTTTTAGGAGGTATTGCTTATGAGAATCAAAGAAACATTAAATGTTGGTAAAACAAAATTCCCAATGCGAGGGAATTTGCCTACTAAAGAACCAGAATGGCAACAAGAATGGGAAGAAAAGCAGATTTATCAGCGCCGTCAAGCTTTAAATAAAGACTTACCAACTTTTATTCTTCATGATGGACCGCCCTATGCTAATGGTAACATCCATATGGGCCATGCTTTAAATAAAATTAGTAAAGATATTGTAACTCGCTCGAAATCGATGCTAGGTTATCGAGCACCTTTTGTTCCTGGTTGGGATACTCATGGTTTGCCAATTGAACAAGAACTCGCCAAACAAGGTGTTAAGCGCAAAGAGATGGATGTAGTTGAATATCGGAAGTTATGTTATGACTATGCAATGCATGAGGTTGATAAGCAACGCTCTGATTTTAAGCGTCTAGGTGTATCGGCGGATTGGGACAATCCTTATCTAACTCTGCTTCCAAGATATGAGGCTGAAGAAATTCGCGTTTTTGCTAAGATGGTAGATAGGGGTTTAATTTATCGCGGCAAAAAACCAGTTTATTGGTCACCTTCCTCAGAATCAACTTTGGCGGAAGCCGAGGTTGAATATAAAGACATTAAATCACCATCATTGTATGTCGCATTTCCCGTTAAGGATGGTAAGGGCTTAATTGATAATGATGCTTATATGGTTATTTGGACTACTACTCCTTGGACTTTACCGGCCAATGTGGCTATTTGTGTTAATCCACGATTTAGTTATTCATTAATCAAGGTTCAAGGCACTAAATATGTTGTTGCAAGTGAACGCATTGAATTTTTAGCACAGACTTTAGGATGGTCTGATTGGGAAGTTCTTAAAGAATTTAAGGGACAGAAAATGGAGTATATAGTTGCTAAACATCCATTTTATGACCGCGATTCTTTAGTGATTTTAGGCAATCATGTTACTTTAGATGATGGTACAGGTTTAGTTCATACAGCACCTGGCTTAGGTAATGATGACTTTGTTGTCGGACAAAAATATAAGTTAGAAGTGCTCTCTCCAGTTGATGATCATGGCTGTTTAACGGCAGAAGCTCCCGGATTTGAAGGAATGTTTTATGAGGATGCTAATAAGAAGGTAACTAAAATCTTGGAAGGAAAGGGCCTAATGCTCAAGTTAGACTTCTTTACTCATAGTTACCCTCATGATTGGCGAACGAAAAAACCAGTTATCTTCCGGTCTACTCCGCAATGGTTTGCTTCTATTGAACCTATTCGTGAAGATATTTTAAAACAAATTAATGCTGTTAAGTTTAAACCAGCTTGGGGTAAGACGCGACTTTATAATATGATTAAGGATCGTGGAGATTGGGTTATTTCGCGTCAACGTGTTTGGGGCGTGCCGATGCCAATTTTCTATGCTGAAGATGGTACAGCAATTATGACTCAAGAGACAATTTTGCATGTAGCTGATTTATTTGAAAAATATGGTTCTAATGTTTGGTTTGAAAGAACTGCAAATGAACTTTTACCTGAAGGTTTTAGTCATCCAGGCAGTCCTAACGGTAAATTTACCAAGGAAACAGATATTTTAGATGTTTGGTTTGATTCAGGATCTTCTCACCAATATACGCTGCGAACACGGTCAGATTTAAGTTTTCCAGCTGATATGTATCTTGAGGGTTCTGATCAATACCGTGGCTGGTTTAATTCCAGTTTAATTACGTCTGTAGCAGTTAATGGTGTTGCTCCTTATAGACAGTTGCTCTCACAAGGTTTTACATTGGACGGCAAAGGCCATAAAATGAGTAAATCCTTAGGTAATGTTATTGTTCCTAGCGATATTGAACGCCAGTTTGGAGCTGAAATTATTCGTCTATGGGTAGCTTCGGTTGATACGAGTTCAGATGTACCTGTTTCTGTAGAAACTTTCAAGCAAGTTTCCGAAACTTACCGTAAGATTCGTAATACTCTTCGTTTTATGTTAGCTAATACCAGTGATTTTGATCCTCAAATTCATAGTATTGACTTTGATAATTTACGTTCAGTAGATAAATTTTTAATGGTAAAATTAGATAAGTTAGTTGCACAAGTTGAACAAGCCTTTGCTGATTTTGATTTTGCTACTATTTATAAAGCCATTGTGAGCTTTTTGACCAATGATATGTCAGCATTTTATTTAGATTTTGCTAAAGATGTGGTGTATATCGATGCTCCTGACTCTTTAGCGCGGCGGCAAATGCAGACTGTGATGTACAATGCAACGGTGGTTTTGGCGAAGTTATTAACCCCAATCTTGCCCCATACAATGGAACAAGTTTGGCAGCAACTTAAAGAACCAGAAGATTATGTTCAATTAACGGATATGCCGGCTGTCCAGAATTACCCACAAGCTGAACAAATTTTGCAGCAGTGGCAAGAATTTATGAAATTCCGTGATGATGTTTTGAAATCTCTAGAAAAAGCACGGGATGCTAAACTAATTGGTAAATCCTTGGAGGCTGCAGTGACTGTCTATCCACAAGCAGAATTACGGCAGTTATTAGAACAATTAAATACCAACGTAGCGCAATTATTGATTGTTTCCAAGTTCCAAGTTAGTTCTAGTGAATTAAGTAATTCTGATCAATATGATAATGTTCAGGTTCAAATAGAACATGCTCCAGGACAAGTTTGTCAACGTTGTTGGATGACTAAAGAAGATGTAGGCACTGATGCAGCTTTTCCTAATCTATGTACTCGTTGTGCAAAAATCATTCGTGAAAATTATCCAGAAGCTTTAAGCGAAGGCTTAGAAAAGTAGGTAAAAATGATTACAGGAAGAGTTAAAAAATTTGATGACAATAAGGGCATAGGTGAAATTATTAGCGAAAATAATGAGACTATTTTTGTTCACTTTTCAGCAGTTCAAAGTGCAGGATATCGTTCTTTACAAGCTGGTCAAAAAGTAGATTTTGCAATTGCTAATGGTTTTAGAGGTCCACAGGCAGTTAATTTAACAGTAGTTACTGATTAACCTTAATTATTAAATTTAACAATAAGAAGCGGGAACAAGATTTGTTCCCGCTTCTTATTGTTGTTTAATAAATTGTTAAAACTAGACGTCAGTTGCAAGCTTAGAGTTAATTATGCCCCAATTCAAATAAGTAATTACATTATTCTTTAATACCATAAGGAAAAATTTTTAAGCCGTTATTGCTCAAAAACGCTAAGTAGATGTCATTAATACTATAACCCTGCTTTTTGATTTGTTCAGTAACCCATTTCTCGTCATGATTGGTATAATTTAGAGCGAGGGGATCAATTTCACCATCCATAATAATTGGAAATTGTGCTTTGAGATCTTTTTTGCTAGTGAAGGTAATCTGTCCATTTTCTTCCCAGACAGCTTTGTCAATATCATCTAAGTCATTAATGCCAGCTTGACGCAATTTAAACGCTAAATCATGAGCTGATAAACCATTTTGGGTGGCTTTACTGGACAAGACTTTACCATCAGAAATAATTATTGAAGGTTTGCCATCAATAAATTTTTTAACCCAGCTACTGTGATTAGTTAAAAACTTGGTGGTAAATACTACTAGAGTCCAAATAATTAAAACAATAAAAAATTGTAAAAGGGTGATAGATGTATTATAAATGACGCCACCAATAATGCCACCTAAAACGAAATTTTGCATTTGATCAATGACGTTACTAGGAGCAAGATTTGATTTTCCTAAAAGATTAATCTGAATGACCATTGCAAAAAAGCCCATTAAAAATTTTAAAAATGTTTGCCAATAAAATGTCATAAACTTTACTCCTATTTAATCAAATTTATTTTGGGATTAGTAAGATGTGCCGGATGTAGTTGAAAACTAGAATTGTCAGAATTTAATTCCACCTCGTAAACCGCATCTTTAACTTTAATCAGCATGCCATCTTTTAAATTAGTTGAATTAGAATAAATATCATTAACACTTAAGTGCCGGTCATAAGCCATGCGTTTAATTAAACTGGCAACTTGACCGTTATTGGCGCGACTGCTTTTATTCTGATTCCATTGATCATATTGAATGGTGATTGTTAATAATAAGCACAAGATAGTAATAATAGTCAATTCACGATATTTTCCATCATCGCGGTGGCGTAAAAATAAAAATAAAGATATGATAGTAACCAGCACCAAGATAAAAAATACGGTCCAAATAATAGCATTGACTCGACTTGGTTGGCGGGTTAAAAATTGATAAGTATAAAAATTAGTCATTTGTAACCTCCAGCATAATATAATTACATTGTTATTATAACATTAAAAAAATTGCTGACTGCAAGAATTAGTAAAGGAGCTTTTGATGGAAGTTAAAGAAAAGTTAATAAACAGTAAACGAATATTTACTGGCAAAGTTATTAATTTAGATTTAGAACAAGTTTTATTGCCTAATGGACAGACTGCACATCGGGAGATTGTCCATCATCATGGGGCAGTTGCTGTACTGGCCTTGATGGATAAGCGCCTATTATTGGTGGAGCAGTGGCGCGAGCCGATGCAAAAAACAACCTTAGAAATTCCGGCTGGTAAAATTGAACCTCACCAAAATAATCTCCAAACAGAAGCTTTGCGCGAATTGAACGAAGAGACAGGTTATCAATGCAATGATTTAAAAAAAATTAGCGGTTTTTATTCTTCGCCTGGTTTTACGGATGAATATTTAACTTTATTTTTAGCAACGCAGTTAAATAAGGTAGAACATAAACGGCCTTTAGATGAGGACGAATTTCTCAATGTTCATTTATTAACGTGGGGTGAAGTGCAAGCGCAAATAGAAGCAGGTAATATTTGTGATGCCAAGACCTTAATGGCAATCTTATTTTGGCAGAATTTGCGAATGAAGGGGCAATATGACGGCTAATAAGGACGATGATATAACTGCTTCTCGACGTTTACAACGGTCTAAGCAGTCTGATTTAACAATTCAGGACCAATCAAAGCACTTGCAACACTGGCTCGATAAAGCTATTTTAGTAGTTGTGGTTTTAATAATAATCACGTATTTAATTTTATTTTTAGTTTAGGAGATTTGATTAAATGAGAATTGCAGTTATTGTAGCGATGGAAGAAGAAATCGGTTTATTAAAAAAATCAATGGATCAAGTAGCAGTAGATAAAGTAGCTGGAATTGAAATTAGCACTGGTCTGTATAGTGGGCACCAATTATTTGTTGCTCAAAGTGGTATAGGCAAAGTACAAGCCGGGATGGTATCAACGATTTTATGTGACCATTATTTGCCGGATGTAATTATAAATACCGGTTCAGCTGCGGGCATTGGCAAAAATTTAAGTGTAGGTGATGTGGTTATTTCCTCTAAGGTTGCTTATCATGATGTCGATGTAACGCCATCGGGTTATGCATGGGGACAATTGCCTCAACGACCGCTTTATTTTGAAAGTGACCGCAACTTAATTAATCAAATTGTAGAAGCAGGTGCAGTTGTTAACCAACATAGTCATGTGGGCTTGATTGTTTCTGGAGATCAATTTATTAATAGTCAACAGCAAATATCCCAAATTTTAAGACATTTTCCCGAAGCGCTATCCGTAGAAATGGAGGGAGCAGCAGTGGCTCAAGTTGCTACCCAATTTAAAGTACCTTTTGTCATTATTAGAGCTATGAGTGATGTAGGTGATGAGCAAGCAGATGTATCCTTTGATGAATTCGTCCGTGATGCTGGTGAAAGATCGGTACAGATGTTATTAAACTTTATGGATAACAATTAAGATTTTGAAGGGGTGATATGTTGAAACATGTATATTTGGATAATGCGGCCACTACACCTATGGCTCCTGAAGTAATAGATACAATAACAAAAACCATGCAAGACACCTTTGGCAATGCGTCCACCCCTAATTATTTTGGCCGGCAGGCACGAGGTATTTTAGATCAGGCGCGCTTAATAATAGCTCAAAGTATCAAAGCCCAACCGTCTGAAATTATTTTTACTAGTGGTGGTAGTGAAGGTGATAATAATGCCATTATTTCGACAGCCTTGGCGCAACAGCATTTAGGTAAACATATTATCAGCACAAGTATTGAACATGAAGCTGTATTAAAGCCTTTAAAATATCTGGAAAGTTTGGGCTTTGAGGTTACTTATTTACCAGTTGATAAACAGGGACAAATTAATCTCGATGACTTTAAAAATTCTTTAAGATCAGATACTATCTTAGTTTCAGTGATGATGGTAAATAATGAAGTAGGAGCAATTAATCCATTAAAGAAAATCGGACAGCTCTTACAGCATCACCAAGCTATTTTTCATACAGATGCTGTTCAGGGCTATGGCAGTCAAAGTATTGATGTTAATGATTTACAAGTGGATTTATTAACTACTTCAGCCCATAAAATTAATGGTCCCAAAATGTTAGGATTTTTATACGAACGTCAAGGACTGAAAATTCCGCCATTGATTCGCGGTGGAGATCAAGAAACAAAGCGACGCGCTGGGACAGAAAATATACCTGCTATCGCTGGTTTTGCTGAAGCTGTAAAGTTGAATGATGCAAAGTCAAAGTTAGCTAATAATAAGCGGTTATTACAATATAAGCAGCTATTAATTTCGCAATTAGCACAGCAAAATGTTGATTTTGAGATTAATGGACCTGACATTAGTCAAGCAGTTCCAAACATTTTAAATCTCTGGATTAAGGGTATTCCCACCTCAATTTTACAAATCAAATTAGACTTGGCAGGTTTTGTGATTTCAGGGGGTTCTGCCTGCACAGCAGGTAGTTTAGAACCATCACATGTTTTACAAGCCATGTTTGGTGCGCAAACTCCACGGATTAATGAATCGATCAGGATTAGTTTTAACAAATTTAATCAAAAAGATGATATACTCAATTTTGTTCAAGCCTTAACGCAAATTGTGCGAAATTGAGTGGAGGTGAAAAAGATGGCAGCAGTTGCTGGTGTTCAAGGTGATAAGCAAAAATATCGTATTAATCCACAAATTAAGGTATATTCGCTAACCGATGTTGGCTTTCAACAATCTCGTAATGGCAATTTTCGCTTAGAACAGCCAATCAGTGGCAATTCTCCTTATGAGGAAAGCTATAAATTAAAAATTAAGATTATGAAAGACTTAAAAAATTTGAGCATGGATACAACTGATGATAGCGGAATGCATGTTATTAATATTTTTAAATTAAAAGATAATCAAGAAGTTATTAAACAATATAATTATGCTATACAAAATCTTATTGAGCGGCAGATATTAGCTGCAGTGTAAAAGAAAAGGTGAAACAAGTGGTTAAAAAGCGTGTAGTTGTTGGTATGAGCGGCGGTGTTGACTCCTCAGTTTCGGCCTTGTTATTAAAGCAACAGGGTTATGATGTAATTGGTTTATTTATGAAAAACTGGGATGATACCGATGATTCCGGGGTTTGTACCGCAACTGAAGATTATGAAGATGTTGCTAAGGTAGCTCAACAAATAGGTATTCCTTATTATTCCGTTAATTTTGAAAAGGAATATTGGAACCGGGTATTTGAATATTTCTTAGATGAATATAAAAAAGGCCGAACCCCTAATCCAGATGTTATGTGTAATAAAGAAATTAAATTTAGGGCATTTTTAGATTACGCTCTAAAATTGGACGCTGACTATATTGCTATGGGGCATTATGCTCAAATTGAGCGTGATCAGTCAGGATTAGTGCATTTACTGCGTGGTGCTGATGCTAACAAAGATCAAACCTATTTTCTAAGTACTGTCAACCAAGAGCAATTGCAAAAATCTATTTTTCCTATTGGCCACTTACAAAAACCTCAAGTACGCCAGATTGCTGAACAAGCGGGTTTAGCGACAGCTAAGAAAAAAGATTCTACTGGAGTTTGTTTTATTGGCGAACGTAATTTTCGCAAATTTTTAAGTGAATTTTTACCAGCACAGCCCGGAAAAATGTTAACACCTGATGGTCAAGAAATGGGCAGCCATGCTGGGTTAATGTATTATACAATTGGTCAGCGCTCTGGTTTAGGTTTGGGCGGCAATAGTACTTCTAATGATCCTTGGTTTGTAGTAGGCAAGGATTTAAAGAAAAACATTTTATATGTCGATCAAGGCTTTGACAATCCTTTGCTGTATGCAAATAGTTTGGAAGCTTCAGATATCTCTTTTATTGTACCAATGCCAGAGTCTAAGTTTCATTGTACGGCTAAATTCCGTTATCGCCAAAAAGACACCGGCGTGACGGTTCAATTATTGGATCATGGTCAAGTACATGTAGATTTTGATGAACCTGTACGTGCTATTACACCCGGACAAGAAGTTGTTTTTTATCAAGGACAAGAGTGCCTAGGTGGAGCTACAATTAACGCGGCGTATAGTAAAAAACAGCAATTACAATATGTTTAATGTTTTATAATCGGCTTATTAGGTTTACAAAGTAATTAGGAGTGAGAGTGGGATACTCTTCTCCTAATTTTTGTTGTTTACTTAGAAGGTTATGTGTTGTTAATGAAGATAATATCTTGAATATTAAACAGCAATAAACGATAATAAAAACATTGAAGCAGAGGTAAAGATAATGACAAGATTTTATTTTGTGAGACATGGTAAAACGCAATGGAATTTAGAAGGACGTTATCAAGGAGCAAATGGTGATTCAGCGCTGTTACCTGAAAGCTATCGTGATATTAGATATCTAGCACAGACTTTAGTTGATCAACAAATTGATCATATTTATACAAGCCCCATTAAAAGGGCTTATCTAACGGCTCAAGCCTTAGATGAAGCGCTTGGTGGACAAATACCCTTGTCAACTAGTGATGCTTTACGTGAATTTAACTTAGGTCTAATGGAAGGACAAAAATTTTCATTAATGGAGAATAAATATCCTCAACTTATTTGGGCTTTTCGGCATGATCCTAGTAAGTATGATGAAAAAATTATTCAAGGTGAAAGTTTTGCTGCGGTTATTCAACGTACCACTAATTTTATCAAGGGTTTAGCTGCGCCGTCAGAAGCTGAGCAAAAGACTTTTATAATTGTAAGTCATGGAGCTGCTTCGGTAGCTATGATTAAGAGCCTATTAAATGTTCCTTTATCACAATTACGTAAAAATGGTGGACTGGCTAATACAAGTCTGACTACTGTTGATACTTATGATCGTGGACAAAGTTTTCAATTAATCAAGTGGAATGATATTAGCTTTTTGCATCGCAAAACTGATCAAACTGATACAATATAAGTTGGTGATATCATGGAATTACAAGCAGATGAATTATATAAACAGGGACAAAAGCAGGCGGCTGTTAAGTTATTAGCCCAAAAATTGCAAAAAGATATGCATCATATTGATTGGTTTTTACAATTATCAAGCTATTTAACTGCAGGTGGTGATTTTACCCAAGCAGAAGAATTATTATTGAAAGCTAAGCAACTTTTTCCTGGTATTCAAGAATTGGATTATAATTTAGCGGTAATATATTTTGAAGCTGGCAAATTTGAACAGTCTCAAAAAATATTAAAAAATATCACTAACCCTAAGTTAAGTTCAGATATTTATTATTTAATTGCCAAACAATTATTACAGCAAAAGCAAGTGGCTCAAGCTTTAGCCTATGCCTTGACTGCCATCGATAAAAACCCCAATTTGAATGATAATTATGTATTAGTAGGAGATATTTTTTTACGATTAAAACAATTTTCAAAGGCTGCAGATTATTATCAACAATCAATTAAAGTTCAGCCTTCAGCTGCGGGATATTTTAAACTGGCATTAATGGAAATGGTTTTAGACAAAAAGCAATTTCGTCAGCATTTTCAACAGGCACAGAGTATGGATTCAACATATTTTCAGAAACATCAGCAACAGTTAGCTGAAATTGAGCGCTATATTAAAATGCAGTCAAAGGATGATTCCTAAAGTGGCAGAAAAATTTGTAATTGGTAAAGTACAAGCAATTTTTTTTGAAAAACCTGAAGATTATTTCAAGATTATGATGATCAGCGTTCAAGAAACTTCCTTTTCTTGGGCAGACCATGAAATTGTTGTGACAGGTAACTTTGATGAACTAGATGAGACGCAAAATTATAAATTTTTTGGACAAGTGGTAGATCATCCTAAGTATGGACAGCAGTTTAAATGTGAGCATTATCAAAAAAATAGTCCGACTGATCGTAAAAGTTTAATAGCTTATTTTTCAGGTACTGATTTTCCTGGCATTGGAGTTAAAACTGCAAAAAAAATTGTTGATGTATTAGGAGATAATGCCATTGAGATTTTAGTTCAACAACCTGAGGCGCTTGATCAGCTGCACTTGCAGGCCAATAAGAAAAAAGTTGTACTTGAACAAATTGCTGCAACATATCAAACTGAAGAAGTTATTTTAAAGTTAAATCGCTGGGGTTTTGGTAATAAAATGGCTTTTAAGATTTACCATCAGTACGGTGGAGAAACAATCCAGATTATTCACCAAAATCCTTATCAACTTGTTCGTGATATTAAGGGGGTCGGCTTTAAGCGTGCTGACAATTTAGCAGAGAATTTTGGACTCTCATTCGATTATCCACAACGAATTGAAGCAGGGTTATTGCAAGTATTAAGTGTTTTGATTAATGCTACGGGTGATACATATGTACACCAAGATGAATTACTGCAGCAAACTTTACAAATGCTTAATGCGACACGCAAACAAAATATTACCGAAGAAGTATTACTGAAAACTTTAAGTACTCTGATTGATACTGGAAAAATTAAATACGAACAGCAACGTTATTTTCCAAGGTATCTATATGAAGATGAGTGGTTGATTGCCCGCCAATTGAAGGTTATAGTAGATAACTTTACTCCACCACACTATACTCACAAACAAGTTCAGACAATTTTACGAAAAATAGAATCTGATTTGCACATCAAATATGATAAAAATCAGATTGAAGCTATTTATCAAGGTATTAATAGCTCTGTTTTTTTATTGACTGGAGGGCCTGGAACTGGTAAAACGACCATTATCAATGGTTTAGTTGCTGCTTATGCTAAATTGCATGAATATTCCTTGGATACCCACGATTATCAAGATGATCCATTTCCAATACGTTTAGCAGCTCCAACTGGTCGGGCTGCTAAACATTTATTTGAAAGTACTAATTTGCCAGCTAGTACAATTCATCGTTTATTAGGTTTAACTGGCCAAGAGGAATTATCTAATTTAGAACTGGACTATATTGCGGGTAAGTTACTAATCATTGATGAAACTTCCATGGTAGATACAGAATTATTTAAACTGTTAGTAACGGCGATACCCTTAGGAATGCAAGTTATTTTAGTAGGGGATCAGGATCAATTACCCTCTGTTGGCCCAGGTCAAGTTTTCTCAGACTTAATTTCCAGCCAGGCTTTTAAAACTATTAAATTAAATAAAATTTACCGCCAGGATAAAGACTCTACGATTATCGAATTAGCACATCAAGTGAATCTTGGTGAAATTGATGATAATTTATTTCGTAATTATCCTGATCGCAGTTTCATCGAATGTAGTTCACAACAGGTAAGCGATGTGTTGCGGCAAATTGTAGTGAAAAGTGAACAAAAAGGTTTTACCTTAGATAAATTGCAAGTTTTAGCCCCTATGTATCGTGGCCCAGCTGGGATTGATAATCTCAATCATATTCTCCAAGACACTTTAAATCCGCTGCAGCAACGCAGTAAAACCATTACATTTGGTGATATAGAATATCGAATTGGCGACAAAATTGTTCATTTAGTGAATAATGTGGAGGCCAACGTTTTTAATGGCGAAATTGGGACAATTATCGGAATTACCCCGGCTAAATTGTTGCCGCCAGCAGACAAGGGTCAGGGAGATCTTATTCATTTAGATTTTGATGGACAGCAAGTCGACTATCATAAAGCTGATCTCAATAATATAACTTTAGCTTATTGTACTTCGATTCATAAGGCCCAAGGAAGCGAGTTTGATTTAGTTATTTTGGTGCTGGTTAATCAACATAATCGGATGTTGAAACGTAATCTTTTATATACAGCGATTACGCGAGCCAAGTCTAAGCTAATTATGTTGGGAAATCGGAGTGCTTATGAACGGGCAATTAATGATGATTCAGGTCGCCGAAATACTTTATTAAAAAAACGTCTACAAGAAGTATTTGCACTTCAAGAGACAACAACTATCTCAAATGTTGAGCAGACTTTGACATTAGAAGCAATTCGTAACCAGGAAATTGACCCACTAATTGGAATGGACGGCCTAAAACCGCAAGATTTTATGTCGGAAACTGACTAGTTTTTATAACCAAAACTGTTGGCGGGCAGTGGAAAATTTTAAGTCAAAAACTTGATTTCCTAAATCTTCTCCATCAATTTGCCCATATTGCTGGGGATTAGTTTTAATAGTAAATTGATGTAGTTGATAATGGTGAACTAAGGGACTTTGTAAATGCTTACCACTTGTAAAAAGTTGATAAGCTAGTTTAGTAACTTGTTGGAAATTGAGCTTATCAACTAAGATAAAATCAAGATTGTTTTCAAATGCACTAGCTGTCGGTAAAATGGGCACTCCACTTCCTATATAAGGATGGTTACTAACAATACAGGCAATAATATTATTAAAAGCCAACTGTTGTTGGCCAATTGTCAAATTTGCCTGAAAGGGATGTTGCTTTAGTCCCTTACTTAATTGGGAAATATAGATAAGTTTACTCAAATGCAAGTGGTTAAAAATTATTTTTAATGTTGATTTATTAGCATAATGAACCATATTGGCATCAAGACCAATACCAATATTATTAATAAAAAAACGTACTTGATTTTGAAATTGAATTTTCCCTAAATTAATTGTTTGAGGAATAACTGCATCGATGATTTGCTGTAAGGCACGCACTTCTTGATGTTGAGGAATATTTAGGGCATTAGCAAAGTCATTGCCTGAACCAGCTGGAATATATGCTAGAGCTGTCTGAGGGTATGATGATTTTTTTATGCCATTAATTGCTTGATTTAAGGTGCCATCACCCCCCATAATTAAAGGAATACTGTATTTTAATTCCTGATTATTGATGAGATCACACAATAACTGTTCAGCACCATCTTTAGGAGTTGAACATATTCTATAAGTTAAGTGTCTATTTTTTAGTTGTTTAGTAACAACTCTAAGGCTATAACGTGAGCGCCCACTAGCAGCATGACGATTGATAACAATTGTAAATGCGGGATATTTGTTCATATTGTTCTCCGTTGTTTTGAGAAGTTTAATTAAAAAGTTATTTTTGGACTTAGGCTAGTAAAAATATATTTGGCATTTTACTTTTTTATTTACTTTATTTACTATGAGGAAATTATTTATAATAAACAACTATAATCTAAAAAAACAGGAGTTGAAACAATAAATTGTTTCAACTCCTGCTTTTTTATTGTTTGAGATGACCGTTATTAAATCCTTAATTATACTTTAGTAGAGATAATCATTGGCAAAATAACCGGGTGACGCTCAGTTTTGCGATATAAAAATTCCTGTAAATCATCAATGATATCACGTTTCAAAGTACTTTCAGTAGAGCGATTAATTTGTTTAGTATCTTGTTGATCTAGAAAGTTTTTAATAACATGAAAAGTTCTTTTTTGAGCCTGATTGATTAAATTACTTGATTCGCGCATATAAACAAATCCACGTGAAAGAATGTCTGGGCCAGATAATACTAACCCCTTGTAATAATCAATTGTGGCTACGACGATAACAAGACCTTCTTCGGAAAGAACTTGCCGATCGTGAATAACAATATTACTGATGTCGTCAATACCATTGCTGTCTATATATACATCACCAGCGGGCACATGTCCTGCTTTGCGAGCACTATTAGATGTTAAAGCTAAGACATCACCATTATCAAAAATAAAGGTATTTTCTTTAGGAACACCACATAATTGCGCTAATCCTGTATGAATTTTCAGCATCCGATATTCACCGTGAATAGGCATGAAATATTTTGGCTGGATTAAACGTAACATCAATTTTTGTTCTTCTTGTCCACCATGTCCTGATGCGTGAATATTATTAACTTTTCCATGAATAACATTGGCACCAGCTTCTTCTAGTGCATTAATTAAATGATTGACACTAATTGTATTTCCAGGAATAGGGTTAGAGGAAAAAATCACCGTATCTCCTGGCTGTATTGCAATTTGCCGATGTGTACCATTAGCAATTCGACTTAAAGCCGCCATCGGCTCGCCCTGCGAACCAGTACATAATAATAACACCTTATTAGCAGGGAGTTTGTTAATCTCCGAAGCATCGACAATTTCACTATCTGGTATATTTAAATAGCCTAACTCTCTTCCATTCGCAATAGTTTGCTCCATACTGCGACCAAAAACTGCGACCTTACGCCCATCTTCCATAGCTGCATCTATTGCTTGAGAAACACGATAAAGATTGGAAGCAAACGTTGCAAAGATTATGCGACCATCAATTCTTTCCACTATTTGATGAATCGTATTTCCAACAAAGCGCTCGGATTTAGAAAATGTGGGAATTTCAGCATTGGTGCTATCAGACAGCAGTAATAAAACACCTTTAGAGCCTAATTGAGCCATCTTTTGAAGGTTAGGAGCTGGCTGGTTGCCAACAGGAGTAAAATCGAATTTGTAATCACCAGTTTGGACAATAGTACCCTGTGGCGTATGCACAGCTATACCTAAAGTATCTGGAATAGAGTGTGTTGTGCGAAAGAATTCTACACTCAAATGTTGAAATTTAACCAAATCACTTTCGTGTAAAACATGCATTTCAGTTGAATTAAGCAGCCCATGTTCTTCCAGTTTGCCTTTAATTAAGGCTGTTGCTAAAGGACCAGCATAAATCGGAATATTGGGGATTTTTTGCAGTAAAAAAGGGATTCCACCAATATGATCTTCGTGACCGTGGGTAATAAAAAGTCCCTTAATGTGTTCTTGATTTTGAATTAAATATTGATAATCTGAAATGACATAGTCAATTCCTAATAAATCATCTTCAGGGAACTTAATGCCTGCATCAACTACTACAATTTCATCTTGATACTGAATGACGTACATATTTTTGCCAATTTCGCCGAGACCACCAATTGCGAAAACAGCTACTTCATTTTTTTTGATTTTCAGAGTCATTAAATTATAGCTCCGCTAAGTCCGTAAGCTTGTAATTAGGACTCTTTTTTTCATATTCTAGATAATTACCTGATAATTCCTCAATAGATTCCACATTAAAATTAGTTTTGTTTTCGATTGCTTCACGAACTTTTATTGCTGAATCAGCTTGCGTATACAAGGTCTCGGTTGTTTCGCGACGGGGATTTTGAATCCGGTCTTTTTGATATAGTACTTTATAAATCAAAAAAATTCCTCCTTTAATAATATAGTAATAATAATTATTATTTTTATCACAAAAACGGTCAATATAACAATTAATTAAATGGTACCACATCCATTTCTTAAAGTATATAAACACAAAATCAACTAAACAAAAATAACGTCAGATTCAGCTGCAAATGGCTCTTTTTTATTAATACGATCATAGAAAAGATGTCCTTGTAAATGATCAATCTCATGTTGACATACAATAGCGGGATAGTTTTTAATACGAATAGTCTGTTTATTACCTGAAAAATCTTGATAGCGTACAGTAATTCTTGCACTACGGGGAACATATCCGGGGATGTCCTTATCTACTGATAGACATCCTTCACCTTCAAATAATTGAGCTTTTTGAACGGAATTGGAAATAATAACTGGGTTAATTAAAACTAATTTTAATGAATATTTATCAGTCGTTTTTTTGTCAGTATTAGATTCATCATCTTCTGCAGGAACCAAAACTGCAGCCATTTGCTTAGAAATACCAACTTGCGGTGCAGCAAGACCCACTCCAGCTCTAAGGTGATGCTTTTCAGCAAATTCGGGATTTTGACTATTGATTAAATATTCCATCATATCTGCAGCTAATTTTTTATCTGTTTCACTTAAAGGAAAAGTAACTGGCTTAGCAATTTTTCTTAATACGGGATCCCCATCACGAACAATATCTTTCATCATGTACATTTTAACAAATTCCTTCTTTAATAATATTTTTTCTATCATTTTATTATAGCGATAATGTGTTGTCGAATAAACTACAATTTTATTTACTTTTTTATTTACTTTTTTGAAAAATAATTTCTTACAAAATTTCTTTTATAAAAGTTGATATAGAGCTCTTGCTATAAAATTCACAAAATTTTACTTTTTTTTTACTTGAGATAAATCCAAAACATGATAAACTAAGTACTGGAAACCTTTACAGATAAAACAAGGGATATTGTGAAAGGAATGAATAAAATGGCAAGTAAGTCAATAGTTGATTTTGCAAAAATCAAAGAAGATTTGTCAGATTTACCGAAACAGATTCAAGTAGTTGATGAAAATGCAAAAATCATTGACCAAGATGTTTTCAAGAGTTTTAGTGATGATCAATTAGTAGAATTTATGAAAAAAATGGTTTGGGAACGTGCATTACATGAACAAACCATGAATTTTTCTCGTCAAGGACGGATGGGCTTTTATGCACCTACTGCTGGCGAAGAAGCAACTGAAATGGGTACCGTAATGGCAATGGAAAAGCAAGATTATTTACTTCCTGCCTATCGTGATATTCCCCAATTAATTCAACATGGTGCAACTGTTACAGAAGCATACTGGTGGTCTCGTGGACATGTTCGTGGAAACGAATTTTCAGCTCGAGCATTGATGCCCCAAATTATTATTGGTGCTGCATACTTGGAAACTGCTGGAGTAGCGATGGGATTAAAGAAAAATGGTGAAGATGCTATTGCATTCACTTATACTGGTGATGGTGGTACTTCTCAGGGTGATTCTTATGAAGGTATGAACTTTGCTGGAGCTTACCAGTTACCAGCTTTATTCATTGTCCAAAATAATGGTTATGCTATTTCTACACCTCGTAAAAAGCAAACAGCTGCTGTGGCTTTAACACAAAAAGCTATTGCTGCAGGTATTCCAAGCGTGCAAGTTGATGGTATGGATATCTTAGCTTGCTATTCTGTTGCTAAAGCTGCTCGTGAGTATATCTTAGCAGGTAATGGTCCTGTTATGATTGAAACATTAACTAACCGTTATGGTGCTCATTCTTCAGCCGGTGATGATCCAAGTCGTTATCGGACTAAAGAAGAGCAACAACCTTGGTTAGATCGAGATCCACTAATTAGAATGCGTAAGATTTTGACTGATAAGAATTTATGGTCGCAAGAACAAGAAGATAAGTTAGTTGAAGAATATAAAAACTCTTTCAAGGAAGCTATTAAAGAAGCGGATGCTGTTGAACCTGAAAAAGTTTCTGATATGTTGAAACGCACTTTTGAAGTACCAACACCAGAATTAAAAGCTGAAATTGCAGAATTTGAAGAAAAGGAGTCTAAATAACATGACAAAGAAAAGTTATATTCAAGCAATTACTGATGCTTTAGACATCATGTTAAAAGAAGATCCGAAAACTTTGATTTTTGGTGAAGATGTCGGCAAAAATGGCGGTGTTTTTAGAACTACTCAAGGTTTACAGGAAAAATATGGTGAAGATCGAGTTTTTGACACCCCATTAGCTGAATCTGGAATCATGGGTCTAGCAATTGGATTGGGTTTAACAGGCTGGCGTCCAATTCCAGAAATTCAATTTATGGGCTTTACTTTTGAAGCTGTAGATTCTATTGCTGGTCAAATGGCACGGATGCGCTTCCGCTTTAATGGCAAAAAAACTAGTCCTATCACCATTAGAACTCCTTATGGTGGCGGAACTCATACTGCTGAAATGCATTCAGATAATTTAGAAAACTTCTTTACTGGTATTCCAGGATTACGTGTAGTTATGCCAAGTAATCCTTACGATGCTAAAGGCCTTTTGATTTCTTCAATTGAAAATAATGATCCAGTTTTATTCTTAGAAAACCTTAAGCTCTATCGTTCAGTTAAAGATGATATTCCTGATGAAAAGTATACTGTTCCGCTAGATAAGGCTAATGTTGTCCAAGAAGGCAATGATATTACGATTGTTGCTTATGGAGCTCAAGTACAAGAAGCTCAAAAAGCAGCAGAAGAGTTAGCTAAAGATAATATTTCTTGTGAAGTAATTGATTTACGGACTGTTTCTCCAATTGATACTGAAACGATTTTCAAATCTATTGAAAAAACTCATAAGGTAGTTATTGTACAAGAAGCTCAAAAAATGGCTGGTGTTGGCGCACAAGTTGCTTCTGCAATTGCCGAAGATGCTATTCTTTCCTTAGATGCTCCTGTTGGACGTGTAGCTGCTCCAGATAGTGTATATCCATTTGCACAAGCTGAGGAAGTTTGGATTCCAAGAAAAGCAGAAATTGTTGAAAAAGTTAAAGAAATTATTAACTACTAATATTTGAAGGGAAGAAAGAATTATGGCGTTTAAATTTAAGTTACCAGAACTTGGCGAAGGAATGGCTGAAGGTGAAGTTGCTAATTGGCTGGTTAAAGAAGGCGATGAAATTAAAGAAGATGATTCTTTAGTTGAAATTCAAAATGATAAGTCAGTTTCTGAATTACCATCTCCTGTGTCTGGTAAGGTACAAAAAATCGTTGCCCAAGAAGGCGATACTGTTGAAATAGGTGATACCTTAGTTGTCATCGATGATGGATCTGCTGATACAGATGACGATGCTGAAGATACTGCAGCAAATGACACTAAAGAGTCTTCTGCTAAAGATGATAATAAATCAGCAACAGCTCCAGCTCCAGCAACTGGCAGTGCAAACAAAGACTATTTGGCAATGCCATCTGTACGTCAATATGCACGTGATAAAGGTATTGATTTATCACAAGTTGCTCCAAGTGGAAAACACGGGCAAATCACTAAAGCAGATGTTGATAACTTTAATGTTGCTGCAGCTCCAGCAACAAATGTAGCTCCAGCAGCTAGTGTTAGTGAACCTGCTGCAACTCCAATTGCTCCTTACAAATCTGATACACCAGAATTAGAAACACGTGAAAAGATGAGCATGACTCGTAAGGTTATTGCAAAGGCTATGTCTGAAAGCAAAAAGATTACTCCGCATGTTACGAGCTTTGACGAAGTTGAAGTTTCAGCCTTAATGGCTAATCGAAAGAAATATAAACAAATTGCTGCAGACCGTGGCATTAAATTAACTTTCTTGCCATATTTAGTTAAAGCCATTGTAGCAGTTTTGAAAGAATTCCCAGAGTTTAACGCTTCAATTGACTCCACTACTAATGAAATTGTTTATAAGCATTACTATAATATTGGTATTGCAACAGATACAGATCATGGTTTATACGTACCTAACATTAAAAATGCTGATGCTAAAGGTCTCTTCGAAATTGCCAAAGAAATTACTGAAAATTCACAAGCTGCTTATGATAATAAGTTAAGCGCAGCTTCAATGCGTGGTGGTTCCATCACTATCAGTAATGTTGGTTCTATTGGTGGTGGCTGGTTTACACCAGTTATTAATCAACCAGAAGTTGCCATTTTAGGTATGGGAAAAATTGCTAAAGAACCTTATGTAGCAGAAGATGGTACAATCAAGGTTGGCAATATGTTGAAATTGTCAATGAGTTATGATCATCGTTTAATTGATGGTGCTTTAGCACAACGTGCCTTGAACAAATTAAATGAATTGTTACATGATCCAGATATGTTGTTGATGGAGGGTTAATTGAAGATGGCTGAAGTTGAAGAAAAAGATACAGTGATTATCGGTGCTGGCCCCGGTGGCTATGTAGCCGCAATTAGAGCTGCTGAATTAGGACAGAAAGTTACTGTTATTGAGAAGGACAAAAATGTTGGTGGTGTTTGTTTAAATGTTGGCTGTGTTCCGTCTAAAGCACTTATTCAAGCTGGTCACCGTTTACGTCACGCAGAACATTCAGAGCTTTATGGAATTAGTACAGGCAATATTTCATTAGATTTTGATAAACTTCAAGAATGGAAAGATACTAGCGTTATCCAAAGAATGACTAATGGTGTCAAGATGCTCTTAAAGAAACATAAAGTAGAAGTAATTTATGGTGAGGCATTCTTAGATAACAATAATCAATTACGGGTAATGGATCCTGGTCCCCGTCAATTCATGGATAATGGCGGCGGTCATACAATTAAGTTTAATAATTTGATTTTGGCTACTGGTAGTCGTCCAATTGAAATTAAAGGTTTTAAATTTGGCGGACGCATTATTGATTCTACAGGGCTTTTAAATATTAAAGAACTACCAAAAGATTTGGTAATAGTTGGTGGTGGTTATATTGGTACAGAATTAGCAGGTGCATTTGCTGATTTAGGTTCACATGTAACTATTTTAGAAGGTAGTTCTCAAATTATTCCAAACTTTGAGCGGAGCATGGTTTCCATCGTTGAAAAGCATTTAAAACAAAAAAATATTACAATTGTTACAAATGCGATGGCTAAAAATGCACAAGATAATGGTGATAGCGTTGATGTTACCTATGAAGTTGACGGTAAATCATACAGTATTAAATCCGATTACGTAATGGTTTCTGTTGGTCGTAAACCAAATACTGATAATTTTGGTTTGGAAATGACAGATGTTAAATTAACTGACCGCGGATTAGTTGAAACAGACGAGCAAGGACGTACTTCAGTTAAGAATATTTTTGCTGTTGGTGATATTACTGCTGGACCAGCATTAGCTCATAAGGCATTCTTCCAAGCAAAGACTGCGGCAGGAGCAATTGCTGGTAAAAAGACTGCTAATGATTATCTTGGTGTACCTTCAGTATGTTTTAATGATCCGGAAATGGCTAGTGTCGGTATAACTGAAACTGAAGCTAAAGAACAAAAATTGGACATTAAAGTGGGTAAATTCCCATTTGCTGGTAATGCACGTGCAGTTTCAGTTGATAGTACAGATGGCTTTGTAAAGCTGATTTCTGACAAAAAGACAGGTACTATTTTGGGAGGACAGGTTGTTGGACCCAATGCTAGTGATTTGATATCTGAGTTAAGTTTGGCAGTAAATTGTCAACTAAATGAAGAAGATATTGCATTAACTATCCATCCACATCCAACGCTAGGCGAGCCAATTCAAGAAGCTGCTGATATTTTAATTGGTTATCCTACTCATATTTAAAAATATTTTTTAAAATTGACGACTTTTCGTCGATTTTTTTGTTCTAAGAACTATCAACGTTATAATGTAAGTGATAAGCTTATGAATATAAAATTGAGGGTTCAATAAATGACAAATTTAAATGAAATTAAGCAACAGATACTAACTGTTTTGATAACGGTTAAAAATCAATTACGTCAAAATTATCATTTTGAACAAGTTAATACCAAGACTAATCGTAATGATTTAGTGACCGACAGGGATATTTCAATCGAAAAAACTGTAGTGCGCTTTTTGAAAGAACATTTTCCACAGGCACAAATTGTTAGTGAGGAGGGTTATGGCAATCATCCTCAGAATTTAAAGGGATTAGTGTTTTTTGTTGACCCAATAGATGGCACGATGAATTTTGTTAAATGTCACGATCAATTTGCTTCCATGATTGGTGTGTATGAAGATGCACAACCAATTTTTGGCGCAATTGTTGATGTGATGCAAGATAAAATTTATTATGGTGGTCCAGAAATCGGCGCATTTATTGACCAGCAGCCTTTAAAAAAGTTAGATGATTTGCCACTAAATAAAGTTTTAATTACTATTAGTAACAGATTGTTGCAAAATGATGCTGTCACATACCAAGATTTGGTCAGTAATAGCAGTGGTCTGAGAATTTTTGGAAGTGCAGGTATTGTTTTTACCAGGTTGTTAACTGGAAAAGAACATTTATATGTTGGTAAATTCAAGCCTTGGGATTTAGCTGCTGGAAGAGCAATAGGTAAAGCAATTGGAATTGATGTCACTCCTATTGACGGCGCACCCATAAATATGTTAAAATCACAACTTGTAATTGTCGGAACGAGGTGCGCTACACAACAAGCGCTGGATGTGATTTCCAGAGTTAAGTAGGCTGTGATTGCAACCAATCACAGCTTTTTTATACACAAATCCGAGAAAGAATTGCACGGAAGGAAGCAAAATATTGAAAATAAGAGAAGATATACGCAATATCGCTATTATAGCCCACGTTGATCATGGTAAAACTACTTTAGTTAATGAACTTTTGAAACAGTCTGATACTCTTCCTGAGCATATGGAAATTGGTGATCGTGCATTAGATTCTAACGCGATTGAAAAAGAACGTGGAATTACTATTTTATCAAAGAATACTGCCGTTGATTATAAGGGTACTAAAATTAACATTCTAGATACACCTGGACATGCTGATTTTGGTGGTGAAGTAGAACGAATTATGAAGATGGTGGATGGAGTACTTTTGGTTGTTGATGCTTACGAAGGTACTATGCCACAGACACGCTTTGTATTAAAAAAGGCTTTAGATCAACATTTAACACCAATCGTAGTAATTAATAAAATTGATCGTGACGGTGCCCGTCCATCTGAAGTTGTAGATGAAGTCTTAAACTTGTTTATTGATTTAGGTGCTGATGAAGATCAATTAGATTTTCCAGTTGTTTTTGCTTCAGCGGTTAATGGCACTTCTAGTTACGATGAAGATCCTGCTACTCAAAAACACACAATGGACCCAATTTTTGATACTATTGTCAAGACAATCCCTGCTCCTATTGATAATAGCGATGAGCCTTTACAATTTCAAGTTGCTATGTTGGACTATAACGACTATGTAGGTCGAGTTGGTATCGGTCGTGTTTTCCGCGGCAAAATCAAAATTGGCGATCAAGTTTCTGTTTTAAAACTAGATGGTTCTAAGCAAAACTTTCGAGTTACGAAAATGTTTGGTTTCTTTGGCTTAAAAAGGGTTGAAATACAAGAAGCTAAGGCAGGAGACTTAATTGGGCTTTCTGGTATGGAAGATATTTTTGTTGGTGAAACTGTGGCGCCGGTTGATCATCCGGAAGCTTTACCAATTTTAAGAATTGATCCACCGACCTTGAGAATGACATTTTTGCAAAATGATTCTCCATTTGCAGGCCGTGAAGGTGACAAAGTAACAGCGCGCAAAATTCAAGATCGTTTGGAACAGCAATTGCAAACAGATGTTTCATTACGGGTTGAAGATGCTGGTATGGCCGGTGCATGGATTGTTTCTGGTCGTGGTGAATTACATTTGTCTATTCTGGTAGAAGAAATGCGTCGTGAAGGCTTTGAGTTACAACTTTCACGTCCAGAAGTTATTTATCAAGAAATAGATGGTAAGATTTGTGAGCCTTTTGAATCAGTTCAAATTGATACTCCGGATGAATATGTTGGTTCAATTATTGATTCCATGGCTCAGCGCAAGGGTGAAATGAAGAATATGGAGAGTACTGGTAATGGCCAGACTCGTTTGGTATTTTTGACACCATCAAGAGGACTAATTGGTTATTCTTCTGAATTCATGTCACAGACTGGTGGTTATGGTATTATGAATCATACCTTTGAACAATATTTGCCAGTAATTAAAAATTGGGAGCCTGGACGGCGTTCTGGTGCTCTAGTATCAATTAATCAAGGAACATCTACCACATATAGTCTACAATCTGTTGAAGACCGTGGACAGCTGTTTATTGGCGCTGGTGTTGATGTCTATGAAGGTATGATTGTCGGCGAAAGTAGTCGGGACCAAGATATTGCCGTTAACGTTACTAAGGGAAAAAATCTTACTAACACTCGGGCATCTGGTAAAGATCATGCAGCTGCTATTAGAACCCCACGTACTATGTCTCTAGAGCAATCAATTGAATTTTTGAACGAAACTGAGTATTGTGAAGTTACCCCTAAGAGCGTTCGCTTACGTAAGAAAATTTTAAATACTAATGAGCGTCGTAAAGCTGATAAAAAACGTAAAATGGGCAAACAAGAATAGTTTAAGATAAAACCGTTAAAAGAGATTTTAACGGTTTTGCTTTATCTAAAATAAGGATTCAATGCTATAATTAAAATCATTAATAAAGGATTGGAGCATTGGTCTTGAAAGCTAAGTTGAAAAACATTGACTATTGGATTTTTATCCCTTTTCTACTATTAGCAGCAATCGGCATTGTTTTAGTTTATTCTGCTAGTTCTAATGCTGCCATCCTACAAGGATTAAAAAGTACTACTTATTTAAAACGACAATTATTATTTGTAATAATTGGTTTATTGTTATGCGGTTTTTTTTATCTCTTAAAAATTAAATATTTACGCTCAACTCCTTTTATCCAGATTTTTTTGATTTCAGTATTTATGGCGTTATTATGGCTATTGTTATTAAAACACTTAAAACCCTCAACAGCAGTAAATGGAGCGGCAGCTTGGATACACTTAGGTCCATTCAATATTCAACCTCTAGAACTAGCTAAACTAGCTTTGGTTTTATATTTAGCACAAGTATATAGTCAGCGTTTATTGCGTATTAGGCAGCTAAGTTTTCGAGAATCAATGATGGAAATAATTATGCCCTTATTCTTAACTAGTATATTTGTGTTTATGACTTTAGGACAGCCCGATTTAGGTGGAGCGGCATCTTTGGCAGCAATTATGTTGATATTGGCTTTTGCCTCTGGAATGGATTTGAAATATGTTTTTGGAATTGTAATAGTTTTGCTTGCAATTTTTGTGTCCGGTTATTTTTGGTTTAAAAATATGTCATTAACAGGTCAAAGTTCCTCATCTTATCAAATGCGGCGTTTGCTGTCTTTTTATCATCCTTTTCAATTAGAAAAGGCTGGGGGATCTCAATTAGTTAATTCGTATTACGCCATCAATAATGGCGGCCTTTGGGGACGAGGATTGGGTAATAGTATTCAAAAGCTTGGTTATTTACCGGAGCCATATACGGACTTTATTTTGGCCATTGCGTGTGAAGAATTAGGCATCTTTGGTGTTATTATTATTTTAGGATTATTATTTGTTTTAATTGCACGTATAGTTTATCTGGGGTTACAATCCCAATCAGCATATTTATCTTTACTCAGCTATGGTATTGCAACAATTTTATTTGTACAATCAGTATTTAATGTTGGGGGAGTATTAGGAGTACTCCCTATTACTGGGGTGACTTTGCCGTTCATTAGTTATGGTGGTTCAAGTATCTTGGTTTTAAGTGCTTGTATGGGCATAATGCTTAATGTTTCTATTAATATCCGTCTGCCCCAAAAATTTAGTCATTAAAACGGGGGAAATTATGGAATTTATACCGCGTCAAGAACTGATAGTTTGGTTAACAAATGGCCGTTTAAGTAAAAAATTGCGGAGATTTGGTACCATAATCTATGTTTCTTTTAGAATGAATTATGTTATTTTATATGTTAATACAGCTCAGACTGAAGAAAAAATTGCCCAAATTTCTAAATTATCCTTTGTTAAACAAGTAGAAATTTCCCATCGTCAAGATTTGCGTACTGACTACAGTGAAAGTAACTTATTGCAACAGGGAAATAAAAAAGCGGGGGCCAATGAATGAGAGTAGTAGCAGGTGATTTAAGAGGATTAGCTTTAACTACTGTAAATGGCCGCAATACACGCCCGACAGCGGCAAAAGTTAAAGAAGCAATGTTCAATATTTTAAGCCCCTATTTAGAGAATGTTAAAATCGGCGTAGATTTGTTTTCCGGTAGTGGAGCTTTAGGTATTGAGGCTGTTTCGAGAGGCGTTTTGCAAATGTATTTAGTTGATAAAAATCGTGCTGCAATTGCCGCAATAAAAACTAATGTTCAAAAAACCCATCAAGAAGATGCTTTTAATATCCTACCCATTTCAGCCGCACATGCTTTACAACATTTTAGCGAAAAGAAGCTTCAATTTGATTTATTAATTTTAGATCCTCCTTATGCCCAAAAGATTACTCCCGTAATAGTTCAAAAATTTATTGAGCAAAATCTTTTAAATAGCCCGGCTTTAATTTTACTAGAAACTGATTATAGCTTAGCTGATCAACGCCGTAATGACTGTGCAGTACTAGCGGCCAAAAAATATGGTCAAACTTATGTAGAAATTTGGCAATACGAAGGTGATGAATAATGAAAATTGGAATTTATGCTGGCAGTTTTGACCCGGTGACGAATGGACATTTAGATATTATTCAACGGTCTAGTAAATTATTTGATCGATTATATGTAGTTATTATGAATAACACTAGCAAGCATTACTTATTTACTTTCAGAGAAAAACAAGAATTACTAAACAATGCTTTGCAGCAGCTTGCCTGTCAGAATGTTCAGGTTAAAGTAGCGGATAACCAATTAGTAGCTGATGTTGCCCAAAGTTTAAATGCCCAATGGTTAGTACGGGGATTAAGAAGTGCTGCTGATTTAAATTATGAAATCTCAATGCAGCAAATTAATCGTCAACAAAATCAACATTTAGAAATTGTTTATTTGGTTTCTCAGCCTCAGTATATGTACGTTGCTTCTAGTATGATCAAAGAAGTAGTAAAATATGGCGGCCAAGTAACTGATTGGGTCCCAGAAGTGGTTCAATCAGCCTTGCGTCAGAAATTAGGAACAAAATCATGAAAAAACATCGTAAGTTAGTCATTAGTTTAAGTGTTATTGCTGTTTTATTATTTATTTTTTTACCGCTGCCTTATTTTATTGAAGCTCCAGGAACAGCCCAGCCGACAGCTGACACAATTACCGTCGATCATCAGCATGATCAGCGTTCAGGTAAATTTTTATTTACTACAGTAGAATTATCTTCAGCAACTCCCTTATCAATGATTAGAGCTGCTGTGGATCCCTTTAGAGAAATTGATTCCCGTCAAGAAGTTATGGGTGGAGACAATACTAAAGAATATCTGCAAATGCAGAATTATTTTATGGAAAATGCTAGCAATAACGCTATCGAGGCAGCCTTTAAGAAAGCACAGCGGCCTTATCAAAAAAAATATCTCGGTATTTATGTCATGTCGATTTTGAAGCATTCACATTTTAAAAATCATTTACAAGTAGGTGATGTAGTTTCAGAAATTGACGGTCATCGGTTTTTAAGTTCGCAATCTTTTATCAATTACGTTAAGTCTCAAAAGGTTAATCAGCATGTGAATGTAAAATATCAGCGACATCAGCATACTTATCAAACTCGTCAACGCTTAATGGCCATGAACAAAAAGAAAAAACCTGGCTTAGGAATTAGTTTGGTGGATCATGTTCAAGTTCATACGCAGCCTAACGTTAAAATTAATGCGGGTGATATTGGCGGCCCGTCGGCTGGTTTAATGTTTAGTTTACAAATCTATACCCAGTTGACACACCAAAACTTGACCAAGGGCCGAATTATTGCTGGAACTGGAACAATTTCACCACATGGTAAAAT
>NZ_SCHP01000099.1 GCF_013607485.1 Bombilactobacillus bombi | reverse complement strand
TAAAAAATTATTTTTTAAAATTAACATAGTATATGATCCTTTACATTTTAAATTTTTCTGGATGATACATTAAATGAATTATAACCAAAAATATTGCTGAAAATAGTAAAAGTATTTCTATAGTGGTAAATAACTGATTGAAATTATTATCATAAATTATTCCAAAAAAGCTACTCATAACTTTGGCTATAGGCGACATATTAGAAATATTTGCAATTTTCTTTCCAAAAATGTACATAGGAACAAAAAGACCGGAAATAATAGCAAGTATATTAATCAAAATATTTAATAATTTAGTAGATAAATCTTCATTTTTTAGTAGAAGGCAAAATGCACCACCAAAAGTAGTTGAAAAAGTAATAACGGCTAAATCCAATATTAATAAACTTCCTACTCTAGTTCCACCATAATTAACTAAATCCAAAGCATTAAACATTAGCATATAAATTGATAAAATAATATATGAGAATCCAATAGAAACTATCAATTTGGAAAGATAAATTTTTGTACGATCTATAGGTGCATAAACAATACGGTAATTTGCAAATTTAACGTGACTTCCAAACAATAATTCTGGTAAAATTATAACCGTTGCCATGGACAAATAGATCATCATTGTAACTCCGTAATAGTCATAAGATGAAAGTATATCGTTACTAAATATACTACTACATACAAAACCAGTAATTAATATCAATATTAATGGATAAAGAATAAGATACATCATAATAGGCTTATTCTTAATAAGATTTTTAATATCTTGTTGCATAATTGTTAGCATTTTATTCCCCTCCTCAATCTCTAAGTCGTTTTCCCGTAAGATTTAAAAAAATGTCTTCCAAGCTATTATCTCTTTTAACAATGTCCACTAATGATACACCATATTTATTCAATATATTAAGAACTGTTTCTAAGTAGGACATATCTTTTATTTTTAAGATTACTTTATTTCCTTCTTGAATATTAAATATATTTATACCTTTCACTATATCCATAGATTCCACGAATCCTTCAGGTACTACATCAGATAAAGTTAGTTGGTAATTAATTCCACTAAAATTATTTAAAATATCTGCTAGTTTATCATTAAGAAGTACTTTGCCACCATCCATAATAATTATCCGATCACAAATTTGTTGAACTTCTTCCATATAATGCGTAGTGTAAATAACTGTGGATCCATTATCACGTAGCCTTTTGATTGATTTCAAAATATGATTTCTTGATTGCGGGTCAATTCCAACAGTTGGTTCATCAAAAATTATTAGATCAGGTTCATGTGCAATTGCACAAGCAATATTTAGCCTGCGTTTCATACCTCCTGAAAACGTAGAAGGTTTATTGTTTTTTCTACTCATTAATCCAACTTTATCTAAAGCGTTTTCTACTTTTTCGTCTATATTGTTCCTTTTTATGCCATATAACGATGCAAAAAATTTGACATTTTCCTAAGCCGAAATATCCTCATATAATGCAATATCCTGTGGAACTATTCCCATATTTTTTTTAATTTGTTTAGTGCTAAGTTTTGTATTATTAAAGTAGGTAATTGAACCAGTATTAGCTTTAATTAAAGTAGATATAATACTAATTGCCGTACTTTTGCCTGCACCATTAGGTCCTAAAAAACCCAGAATCTCTCCTTTTTTAACACTAAAATTTAAATTCTCTAAAGCTTTGGTTCCATCTTCATATGTTTTTGACAAATGTTCTACTTTTAAAATATCCATAACTTGAACTCCTTTTACTTGTTTTGAACAAATTTTTGTAAAGTATTAATAAATTTATCTTTATACTTTCTAATATCATCCTGATTATATATTTCATTATGATATTCCAGAACACCTTGTAAATTTTGATTAATTTTCACAAATTCCCACTTGATATCATAAATTGTCTGTTTTCTTATTAATTCAGTCTTAACCTTTAAGTCCTTCATATTGAACATACTTGTATCAATAGCATCTTGATAGATAAATGCATTTTTAAATAAATTCTTAATACCCAATTTTCTTCAATTTCATAAGTTTGAACATCTTGTTTGTCAAGAGCAGATAGTACTTGTTTTTGTATGATATTGATTAATTTATTATCTGTACATCCACTAGTATTTACTGATATTGGAAGAAAATTTCTAAACAAACCAATAATGTTTTGTGTGCCCTCATAATTTCTTCCAGATACAGGTATTCCCACAATGAGTTGTTTTTTATGGTTTAAACTTTCTGTTGCTCTAAAATACGCTGCTAATAAAAGTACGTATACACTTACATTTCTTCTTTTAGAATAATCGCTAAGACTTTGGTACAATGTGTTATTTATATCTATCTTTTCTATACCTACTGTATTTTTAACTACTGTATTAACATTAGATTCAAAATGTAAATTTTGTAAATTATAAGTCCAATCCCTCAATTGGCTGTCTCGTACTTCTTTAAAATTATTGTTATACCATTCTGAATAATCAAAGTAATCCACGTTATTTATTGAA
>NZ_SCHP01000098.1 GCF_013607485.1 Bombilactobacillus bombi | reverse complement strand
ATAAAAACGTTTAATAATGTTCAGAAATTCGCCTGATATTTCTTGAATAAGATAAGAGAATAATTGTAGGGCAATATTATTTGTTCGGGATTTTTCTTTGAAAAATTTCAAAATATAACCCATAACATGTTGGCTATATTTATTAGTAAAGCAGATAACATTAACATCATTAGCTACAATAGTGACTGATTGAACCATAGTTTCTAAATCTTCTTTGAAGGACGGAATTGTGATAACCATTAAATAAGTATGGGTTAATTCCGTAAAGCTTACACGCGGCCGTTCAAATTTATCTAAGGCATAGTTAATAGTTTCTCGCGTGATTTTAAAATCTTTAATTAAACGTGCTTGTTCTTCAGGTGTAGCATCATTAGCATTAATAACTGCTAAATTGGTATTTAAATCATATTCTTTAATCATTGTTCTTCTCCATTTTAAAAAGTATTCATAAAACTATGATAACTTTAACTGATAATTTTGTCATCGCATAATCTTTTTAAAAATCACACTTAAAGCAGCCTTGCTTATTTTTGTGATAGAATCAAGCTATAAATTTTAAATGAGGTGAAAATTATCAAAAAAATTCACTATCAATTAGCAAATCAATTAGGAATTATTACTTGGTGTTGGCTTTTGAGCCTATTATTTATTGGCGGTATTATCATTTTAGAAACCCAATGGAGTAATGTGTGGGGGTGGGGAATAATTGGTGTAACCCTACTTATTTTGGCAGCACAAATTCAACAGCACGTTTTGATAATTGATAGTCACCACCAAATTTTAATTATTCACGGTCTTATTAATTCTAATCGTCATCGTTTTAGTTTTTCACAAATCAAAAAAATTGAAAAAAAGGGGCATCAATGTATCCTAATATTCCAGGATAAAAGTTATTTTCCCTTAAAACTTTGGTTAAGTAAAAAAGGACAGCAGCAGTTAAATATTTTTAGTACAGGAAGTGACCAAATTGAAAAGTGATATTCAAATTGCCCAAAAGAATGAAAAAGAAGCTATTTTGCCAATTACAGAAATAGCCGATAAATTAGATATACCAAGACAAAATTTAGAACTCTATGGTAATTATAAGGCTAAATTAAATTTTAAAGATGCTCCAAGCAATTCATCAAAATCGTTAGGTAAGTTGGTACTGGTGACTGCAATGAATCCCACCCCGGCAGGTGAAGGTAAAACTACAGTAATGATTGGTTTGGCAGATGCCTTACAGCAATTACAGCAAAAAACTGTTGTCGCCATGCGTGAGCCATCTTTAGGCCCAGTCATGGGTATTAAGGGCGGGGCAGCCGGTGGCGGTTATGCGCAAGTAGTTCCTATGGAAGACATTAATTTGCACTTTACTGGGGATATGCATGCTTTAACATCAGCAATCAATACTTTAGCCGCTTTAATTGACAATCATTTGCAACATGGCAATCAGTTACATCTAGATCCAAGACGAATTACTTGGAAGCGTGCTTTAGATGTTAACGATCGGGCTTTGCGCAATGTTGTCATTGGCTTAGGGGGCTCAAATTCTGGGATTGTTCGTGAAGATCATTTTCAAATTACTGTCGCATCAGAAATGATGGCGGTCTTATGTCTGGCAAAAAATCGTGCAGATCTTAAGCAACGAATTAGTCAAATTTTAATTGGTTACACTTATGATCAAAAACCAGTTTTTGTAAAAGATTTAAAGGCTCAAGGTGCTTTAACTTTATTATTAAAAGATGCTATTAAGCCTAATTTAGTTCAAACTTTAGAACATACACCGGTAATTATGCATGGAGGACCTTTTGCTAACATTGCGCATGGTTGCAATAGTATTATTGCAACCAACTTAGCTTTACATTTAGGTGATTACGCCTTAACTGAAGCTGGATTTGGAGCGGACTTAGGTGCCGAGAAGTTTTTAGATATTGTTACACCTCAATTAGATAAAAAACCGGATGTTGCTGTTATTGTCGCAACTATTAGATCACTAAAATATAATGGTGGCGTTAAACTTGCAGCAGTGCAAGATCCTAATGCTGATGCCTTAAAAACTGGATTTGCTAATCTTCAGCGTCATCTCTTAAACATGAAAAAATATGGTTTACCCGTCTTAGTGGCAATTAATCGTTTTGAAAATGACACTGATGATGAAGTTCAACTTTTACAGCAACTTTGTCAAGATTTAGGTGTCCAAGCTTTACCAGTAACTGTTCATCAAGATGGCGGTAAAGGGGCTTTGAACTTAGCGCAAGCTTTAATCGATTTACAAGAAAGCACTAAGTATCAACGTTTATATGCTGATGATGATACCATTACCAATAAGATAACTAAAATTGCCCAAGAAATCTATGGCGCACAAAAAGTTGTTTTTAGTAGTCGAGCTCTGCGCCAGCAAGCAGAGCTAATCAAAAGAGGTTGGGATAAGTTACCAATTTGTATTGCCAAAACTCAATATTCCTTTAGTGATGATGCCAAGATTTTAGGAGCTCCTAATAACTTTGATTTACATGTGCAAGAAATTGTTCCCAATTTAGGCGCTGGATTTTTAGTAGTTTTAACG
>NZ_SCHP01000097.1 GCF_013607485.1 Bombilactobacillus bombi | reverse complement strand
CGTCCCTTAAATAATTAAACTATTTATAAAATAGATATAATTCCACACTTTTCTTTTTATATAATCTCTGTCGTTGTCATATTTTTTCTGACTTATATTACTTATAGGAAATTGAGTGGCACAAGAATTTTAGATCCAAAGATTAAAATTTTAAATATTAATTTTGTAATTATTATTGAAATAATAGCCACAGTTTTGTCAACTGCCATTTTGTATATAGGTAATTATATATTTCATATAGCTAGTACTTCGGGACCAGCAGATAACTTTACTGACAAATTATTACATGTTCACAGCCCTTTACTAATTATCTTAATATTACATTTAGTTATTATTGGTCCAATTTTGGAAGAATTATTATTTCAAGGTATTCTTCAAGGAGGAATATTTAAGTCATTCAACGTTTATATTAATATTTTTATAACTACTTTATTATTTTTATTTGCACATGGACTTTCGATATTTTCTTTTAATGGATTGTCTACATTTATTCCATTGTTAAGTTTTGGTTTAATTTATTTAAAAACTAAAGATATTAAGATGTCATGTTTTGGTCATATGATAAATAATTTATTAGTTACATTGATGCATATACTATTATAGTAAATTTTTAAATATGGCAGATTACAAGTTTAATCTGAACAAGCTCTAAAAACTTCAATGGCAGTCCGATAATTGTGCAGTTTTAAAGGTCGATTATTAATCAGTTCAAGTGCTTCTAACACTTGATCGGCAGTTACTTGTTTAAAGTCAGTTTTCTTAGGAAAGAACCAGCGCAGTTTAAGATGCCAAGTTTATAATACAAAAGATTAAAGGTGACCAAATTGAAAAAAT
The DNA here is from genome assembly GCF_013607485.1 of Bombilactobacillus bombi. Lineage (GTDB taxonomy): Bacteria > Bacillota > Bacilli > Lactobacillales > Lactobacillaceae > Bombilactobacillus > Bombilactobacillus bombi_A. Next base: position 1,742 of record NZ_SCHP01000097.1, on the reverse strand, counting down.
ATCGACGTGATTTGCTCATTGAGTATCTTGTTATAATAATTTATCTTTTATTATTGACAGGGCTAATATGGAAGTTTCATTGGTTTAAAAATTTAAAGATACTTTGGATGATAGTTCTATTTTTGGGATTAGCAGTCTTTCAAAAGATTCGTTGGCGCCAACAGCGGCTAAAATTACAACAATTAGCTCAACAAAATCCTAAGGCTTTAAGCACTATTGCCCAAAGATTAAATATAGGGCAATTGGATATACAAGCTATTATACAGGGCAACTATGAAATTCGAGGAAAGAAATTCTACCAATTAGAAGCGGCTGTAGATGAGTACTTAAAAGCTGAGAGAAAAGGTTAAACCAAAAATACTACTCTTGTGGTAATTAAAGTATATTTTAACTAACCAGATGTTATTAAATTATCTATTTACCATATTCGTCTGCCCATTTTTCCAAATCCTTAAATACTAGCACAATTTTTCCCTTTTTCAGTTAAGGGTTAGTTGAATTTGTTTATAGGCTTTCCTATACTCGTAGTACTAGTTAATAAAACATGAATAAAAAGGCTCTCAGAACAAATCTCCAGCAGCTTAAGGAGTACACCGGACAAAACTTAAAAACACCACACAAACATTAAAAATTAAACAAGAAAAATGGCATAATACGGGATAAAATTTTGTGTTATCAACTGCCTAAAAGATTATATCTGTACTCGTTATTCTTTTTTGGTTGTTTGAATTTAATTAGTTGGCTGTGTATTTGCTTTTGTAAAGTAAAAGAGCATAAGAAAACCTGATATCGTGTCTTTAATCCCTAATCATGGATAGCTCCATAAAAATGGATTTATACGTTCGTAACATTGGCCCAGAATTCATGACAATTGTGCGCTTGAATTTAAATAACTTGCATAAAAGAGGAATTAAATAAGAGGAACAGATCATGATTAAAAAGTTATTCAATGTAATTATTCAACTAATATTAGTCTTTATTTCTTATTATTGTTCAATTGCCAACATTATCAGAAACCTTTTGGCGCAATGAAAGTTCTAATCATTATAGTTTAATTAACCACACGTTAGTTTTTATTTGTTCCAGTATTATCGTTGTTAGTATTGTTTATTTTATTTATTTAAAAATTAATGGTACTCCAATATTTTCATCAAAGATAAACTTTAAAAATGTACTAGTAGCTATTAGTTTAGCTATTGCTTCCCATATAGCTCAATCAGTTATTTCTAATTTAACAAAAACAAATAGTAATAAAGATAATTATGATTTTATTTATGTTCTTCATTCTCAGTCACCTATGATTATTATCCTTGTCTGTACAGTAGTAATTATTAGTCCCTTATTGGAAGAGCTAATTTTTCAAGGTATGCTTCAGGGTGGATTATTCAAACATTTAAATCCTATTATTAATATTTTCCTTGTTTCTATTATCTTTGCTCTGGTACACGGCTATTCTATATCTTGGACATCTCTAGCCTTGTTTTTCTCTGTACTTGCTTATTCAATAACATATTATGTAACTATGGATATAAAAATGGCGGTATTATGTCATAGCATCGCTAATTTCATTGCAATTTTAACTATGCTGTAATGCCCTACCATAGATAAAGTACTGTTATTCATAATATAGATTTTTTTATTAGATAATTACTTTAGATAAAATTGTAATACTCTATATAAATTTCACTAAATACGATTATCTTTAAAAAAACTGAAGTTAAAAATAATTCAAATAATTATTT
>NZ_SCHP01000096.1 GCF_013607485.1 Bombilactobacillus bombi | reverse complement strand
CCTCAAACAGGATCCATCTAGGTACGGATTTTAATGTATTTATTGGTATCTGTACCAATTTTTTTCGTATACTTACAAAGAAGTTTTGGTAGTGAATAATATCTGATCTTATAATTATTAATTAAAAGCTAAGTACATTTGTTTAATTAATGGACTAGTTCGTTGGAGAAATCTGAAAGCGATTAATGATTTGGTAACTTATTGCTGTGTCTGGAGTTATTACTTTGTTTAGAGCTTAGGTATAAGCAAAGAGAGCCATCTTTAAAAGCATAGATGGGTGAAAAGCTTTTTTGCTCCGTGGACTTATTATACTGTATTATGATGTCAACAAAGTTACTAATTAAATGGCGACATAATTGATTTTAATTTGGAAAGTATAAGTAACCTTAATTTTGATTAATGTTACATTCTTTATAAATTAGAGCTGTCTTCTTTCTATATTAGAGATAACAAAGAACAGCTCTCTGTGCTACATAAAAAATAGCCACAAAATCAAAAAAACAAATTTTACGGCTATTTTTAAAGGTAGGTGTACGACCCTTGTTTAAATTTCAATTATTCCAAAATATTTTATTTAACGATAAGCATCTACAATGTAATAACATATAAAAATATAGATTATAGCAATTATTTTTTATTATTAATTCCAATTTCTTTTTTGGCAATTTTTATTAAAGAGATAGCATCTACAAAATCATTAATGCATACTTGACAGTTTTCTCCATCCCTTTCTACTGCTTGTGAACTAGCATATATTACCACATTCAACAAATCGCCACCTGAAAATCCTTCGGTTAAATCAATAATAGATTGAAAATCTTTTTCTGATAATTTAATAGGTAATTTATTAGGAATCATACTCTTAAAAAGCTTATTTCGGTTTTCACTATTAGGCAGGGTAAATTTTATATGTCCTATATATACGACGAACAAATGCAGAATCATAATTGGAACCAAAATTAGTAGTAAATATTGTAATTCCTGAAAAGTTGTCTAATTCTAAAAGCATAACAGATTTACTTACATTTACAGCGTGGTCCGTACTTTGAGTAACATTAGATAATCTATTTCCCAAAATAGAATCAGCTTCATCAAAAATTAAAATTGCATCTTCTTTTTTGGCTTCAGAAAAAAGAAGTTTAATATTTTTAGGTGTATCACCTACATATTTTGATTCTATTTCTGCATAGTTAACACGTATTATGTTTTTTTTCAAAGTATTGGCAATCGTTTCCGGAGACCAAGTTAAGTTGGCCTGACATGCGTTTCATTTATTAATTGTAGATGACTAAAGTGTAGCCTAGTCAGTCTTTTTGATTCAATAATTATTAACTAATACTATGAGTGGTATAATAAATAGCGTTTAACAATTATTAAAAAACTACTAATTAAAGGATAACATAAATGTTAATTTCTTATATATCTACACAGGATCTCAAACAAATTAGAAAGTTAGTTTGGCAATATGCTAGGCCTAAAACGTATCGTCGCCTTTTAAAACTTTGGATAACAGTTACTTTGTTGATATATTTTATTGATGTTGCCTTCGATATTCCTGAATTACTTCATCATAAAAATACTCATGACTTGATTTTCACTGTTGCCATTCTTATATTAATCATCTACATCAGACTGCTTTTAAAGAGTGACTTCAAACGTGGATTTTTAAAACATACCAAGTCGGGCTATTATACCGCTTGGATTGACTTGTCACCAGACCAAGATCCAAAAATAGCCTTTATTGCGACCATGAAACAACATCCTGAACTATTAGAACTGTACGATCAAAATCAAGGTGAATTATATTTATCTAACAAACCAGGAGATGGTGATTACGACATCAAGAAAGATCCTATTTTTAAAAATCTGCAGTCAAATCCAGTACTAATTCATCCGCCATTTAAACGTTACGAAAGTTTCATCAATACTCATCAATATTATATTTTTGTTATTTGTGTACCTCACACTAAAAAACAAATTTACAATAGATATCAATATTTAATTTTCAAAAAAAGCCGGTGGAATCAGGCAGCCTTGAATCCATATTTAAAGGAAATTAAGCAAATCACTGATAATTATTGTAATCTAGAAAATAACAATCTAAAATTAGTTCCGTAAGGATGAATTTAGTCTTTACAGATTTTTCTAATTATAATATAGACGAAGATAAGATCGTCCAATTAGTATACTTTTAATAAACATCTTAGTTACTACTGGTAAAGATATTTATAGGTTGTAAAAAATCTGGTTTATGAGTGATTTCCGCTTGACTACTAATTTTAGGAAAAATCTAAAATAATAATTATAGTTTCATAAAATTTTATTGGTTTAACACTTAATAACTTTTAATACTTCTCCTGCATTAAACTGCCTTACTCCTAAATTACTTTTTAGATTGAGTTCCCCATTATCCGATATACCAATAAAAGTACCAGAGTATTCTTTATTTCCTAATTTAAGTAAAATAACTTTATTCTCCAGATATTGATGTTCTTGATAATCTTTAAATGCTAATTTTAAAAGAGACTTATTAAATAAACTCATCATAAAATATAAATAAATTTGCTCAACAGAATTTTTAAGATTAAACTTCTCGTTTTGAATATAACCAATAGAATTACTCAAATTCGTTGGGTAATTATTGTATTGATC
>NZ_SCHP01000095.1 GCF_013607485.1 Bombilactobacillus bombi | reverse complement strand
TTGCTAAAATAGCAGTGGGGCTCACTTCTGCTTCGACTTGCTGCCAAACTTGCTTTTTAATTTCTAAATCTTCAATAACTGATTCAATTACAAAATCAGCATTAAAAAGTGCCTCTTGGTAATCAGTAGTAGAAGCAATGCGCTTCAAAATAGTTTGTGGATCTTCACTTAAAACGCCAGCCTCTTGAAAAGTAGCTAAATCATGCTGAATACTCTTGATTCCAGTATCTAAAGCTGCTTGGGTAGTGTCTAATAATTGCACTGGATAGCCGGCCATAGCAAATTGTAAAGCTGTGGCATGCCCCATTGTTCCTGCCCCAATATTAGCAATATGTTTAATATTAGTTAATTCCATAATGTCACCCCTTCAAAGTGTTGAATACGCTTACCTAAGCGTCCACTAAAATCGGATTTACTCCTCATTTTAGTGTCACTATAATTATAGATCATTGACGCAATCCTTTTGGATAAAAATTTTTGAGTTGATTATTAACTAATCTTCCCCAAGAAAAAACTTTCTTTTCAAAGCTGACTCCGACCCAGCCCTTGAATTTAGGCGGCTGGTCTAGTATTAAGGCTTCACCATGAATAAAATGTTTAAACTGATTTTCATCCAAATCAATCAACTGTTTAAATTGCTGAGGTTTTAAAGCTAAGGCTAAGGCATGATTTGGTACAAATCTATTTTTCTTAAATTCCCCTAATCGCAGACCATTGCGCATAACTTTGAGATGATTCAATTGCTGATTAATGGGGAAAGCTGCATTATAAAGTGTATCTTTTTGTAAAGTTAAATAAGAAAAGTTGACCTTCTGTAATGTTGCATTCAAAAATTCTTGCCACAATTGAACGTGAGGAAGCTTGGGTGCAGTCGTGAGCGGAGCAGTATTTTGTTCCACTAAAGTTGAACCGGGCTTTTGCAGGGCACAGATAAAGTGGCCTTCACCATGATAATGCTGCGGAAATAAGCGTACCGCATTGATTAAAGCAGGATTATTATCCCCCCATTGTGGCCGTCCGGTATCCATGCCTGCATGATGAGGCAAAGGCAAAATTTGAAAATTAAATTGGTATGCTAACCAATTCATATTTTGTTCATTTTCTTCAGGGGCAAAAGTACAAGTTGAGTAAATTAGTCGCCCGCCTGGACGCAGCATTTTGACAGCGGCTTGTAATATTTCACATTGGCGCGCGGCACATTTGTGTACATAGTCTAAAGACCAATAAGATATAGCTTGAGAATCTTTGCGAAAAAGTCCTTCTCCAGAACAAGGCGCATCCACTACAATACAATCAAAAAATTCAGGAAAATACTTTGCTAATTGGTCAGGAGTGTTATTAGTAACAACAGTATGTTGTAGGCCCCAACGTTCCACATTAGACGAAAGAATACGGGCTCGTTGGTGATTAATTTCGTTTGCAATAAGGAGCCCTTGGTCATGCATTAAGGAAGCTAATTGTGTGGTTTTGCCTCCTGGTGCTGCACACAAGTCTAAAACACGTTCAAAACTTTGGGGTTGTGCCATTTGAGCAACATTCATTGCGCTTGGATCCTGCGAATAAATCCAGCCCGCCAAATGGTCTATTTTATTGCCATCAACCACACCGTAATAAGCATTATCGATCTGATTAATCGGATCTGTCAATGATTCATTAATTTGATCTGCTCTTGCTTTAAGAGGATTAATCCGAAAACCACTCGTCACTGGGTCAGAAAAGCTCGCTAAAAATTGAGGAGCATCTTGAATTAATAATTGTTGATATTTTTGAATAAAATCTTTTGGCAATTGCATTTATATGTCATTCCTTTGACTGTGTGGATATTATAATTCTTATGGCTGCAATAATATTAACCATAATAAATAAGGTTACAAAATAAATAATTAAATAACGCGTGCTGATAACGGGTATCTTCCAAAAGACTAATAGTCCCCCTAAGCCAAAAGTAATGGCCTCAGTTAGGAAAAATTTAAACCAATTCCCTATTTGAAAATCAATTAATAAATCACCATGTAAAGGCGTATTTTTGAGTAAATTAATCATTGGGATTTGAATAAACCAACATAAAACTACAATAAGTAAAGCTACTATAATTAATCCAAAAAGGGTTACACCCCAGCGCATCCACCAAGTTTGGCGAATATTATTGATTTGATTGGCAGAACGATAAGGATGTGAAGCCTTGAGAAGATGTTGTAATTGGTGAAGATGTTGGGGATGGTGCAAAATATTGCCATCTACTACTACTTGATAATGACGAATTTGGGTTTTATTATGCTGCTTAGGAGACGCTGAAATAAATATATGCCGATTTAGCTTTTTGGTATTAGACATCCCAGCTGCACCCACCACTGAATAATAATTATTATTTAATTGAAAGTAAGGTTGTGTTTGAGGTTTATAGGCAGTTTTATAAAGATCTTGGCCTAAAATCACAAAGGGAATTGGTGAAGCAAAATCATTAGCATTAAAATAACGACCGCTACTCATGGGTACTTTGGTTAAATGCTGCGACATATACACATAACTCAAATTAGGATTGCTCTTCTGAATAAAATAAATTTGAAAGTTGTGTAAATTATGTGCTTCGGTTTTTCGTAAAACACCAGGAATCGATTGGCGAGAACGAGAAGGAAAAATAAGAGCTCCCTCTTGAATATTGCCACGATCCATTAAC
>NZ_SCHP01000094.1 GCF_013607485.1 Bombilactobacillus bombi | reverse complement strand
ATTTAATGAACATTATAATACAGAAGATGGGCTTCATATGGCTAATATTGCGGGCTCATGGTTAATTATAGTTAAAGGTTTTCTGGGTTTAAAAATAAAGAATCAAGTTTTATATCTACAAAATCAACTTCCTGATGAATTAAACAGTTTGAAAATCAGACTAACATTTTTAAATTGTTTAATTGAAATCATGGCAACAAAGAAATTTTTAAAAATAAAACTTTTAAGGGGTGAAAAAATAAAATTAAATATAAAAAATAAGAAAATTACTTTAGTACAAAAGACTAATGAATATTATGTTTTTTATAATAGTTTTGAATAATTAGCAAAACAGAGGAGTTAATAAAATGACTATATTAAAAGTTGCAACTTATAATTTACAGTCAACAAGACCTAACCAGAGTGACAAGCAGGCTAGATTATTAAGGAGAGAAGGTGTTGATATATGTGCCCTTCAAGAAATTAATTATAATAATTATCGTTTTAGTCGAGATTTGTTCAACAGTTTAAATGGATTTGAACATGGAGATAATAAATTCTCGTATTGTTATTTTGGAAAAGCTATTGAGTTTGCAGAAGGTAGCATGGGCATTGCGGCAGTTAGTAACTATAAAATAAATAATACTAGGACAATTAAATTATACAGTGAAGATGCAATGCCTGAAGCAATTCAAAAAATGCATTATTATTATAATCTCTATAATTACAACAAAGAGGAAACTATAAAAGAATTCAATGATTTTAATGAAAAATATAAATATATTGAGCCACGTATTGCCACAAATATACTGTGTGAAATAGGCGGAAAAACAGTATCTTTTTACAGTACACATCTGAGTTTTGAAACTAAAGAGTTGAGACATGCACAATTAGTGCAGTTACGTGATATTTTACTAAATGATAAATCTGATTATAAAATTTTAGCAGGAGATCTTAATGTAGATCAAAGTACTAAAGAACTTGAATTCTTAACTGATAAATTTACCATTGTAAATGGTAATAATGGTTATTGGATAGATACATTTGTTGGAATAGACCCTAATATGAATGTTAATTCAGTTGATAATATTATTTTATCTAAAAATATTAAAATTAATAATACTTATAAAATTGATTCTGATTTATCAGATCATTTGCCTTTAATTGCTGAGATTGAACTGTTATAAGGGGAAAATAATATGAAATCTATTAGGGAACAATTAGACAAACTTCAATTTAGTTCAAAAAAATTAACTGAATATCTTTTAGTTGTTGGGAGCGCAACAACAATATACTTATTTGTTGGATTGCGTGGAATTTTGTATGAGCCATTTAGAATGCAACTAGGGTCAACAAATGCACAGTTAGGCATATTAATGAGTGTATCAGGTTTTATACAAATATTTGGTTATTTGTTATTTGGTTGGATACAAGAGAGAATGAATGTCAGAAAACTTCTAACTTTTGATATGTTGGGTTATGGACTTACAGGTATGTTTATTGCTTTTTCAAAGGGTCTACCGTTTTCAATAACAATAATATGTTTTGTATTATTTGGAATTTTTGGAGATGCAATGTATTGGCCAACGATACAAAAATCAGTAAAATATATTGGGGGTAAAACTGCTCAGGCACGTGCATTTGGTACAATGGAGTCTTTAAGAGCGGTTGGTGGTTTCATCATAAATAGTTTAGATGTTATTCTTTATAGTACTTTAACCGGCATATCTGGCATGATCTGGGGTATTAAAGGCGCGATGATGTTCAATTCTGGAATAACATTATTGTTTGCCTTACTCATTTGGTTCAAAATGCCAAAAGATTTTATGCAGGAAAAAATTAATTCTGCTACCAAAACAATTAACAAAACAAAGATAGGATTACAGGGAGTGGTTAAGGCTCTTAAATTGCCAGTAGTATGGTTAACTGGGTTATCATCAGCCTGTGCATATATAGCATATGTTGGCGTTAGCACCTATTTCGTACCTTATTTACAAAATACTTTCTTTATGAGTGCCTCTTTAGTAGCTATATTTGGAATAGTTAATGGTACAGCAGTTAATGCTTTATCTGCATTTTTATCTGGTCTTATTTCAGATAAGTTATTTAAGAATAGTGCAGTATGGATGTCGATCTGCTATGCTTTAATGTCTGCATTTATATTTATAACTTTAATAATACCTAAGCGTAAATCAATGGTCATTATTGCAATGATATTTCTGTTATTAACCACATTATCGTGCTTTCTAATAAGAGCTGTGTATTATTCTCCTTTAGGTGAATATGGTATTCCAACTGATATATCTTCTACTGCTATGTCTATAGCTTCTTTTGTTGGATATAGCCCATCATTTTTTGCTTATCCAATTTTTGGGAGCATTATTGATAATAATAGTAGTATTAAAGCGTATACAATAATTTTTATGGTTTTGATAGTTTTCAGTATATTTGGTATAATTATTAATATAATTAATTCAAGATTGATTTCTAAAAATAAATAATTATAACTATTATCTATAATATAAGTGGCTAAAGAAAAATTTTAAACTAATAACTGTAAAATCACTTTTTGATTTTTGATGGTACCCCTAAAGTTAGAACCTAGCTTTAGGGGTATTAGTATGATAAAAATTTTGATAACAATAAAAGTTAAATAAATTGGATATATTATATTGGAAAAGCAGTAGTAACAAGAATAAGGTATTAAAA
>NZ_SCHP01000093.1 GCF_013607485.1 Bombilactobacillus bombi | reverse complement strand
GTTTGTCTCTATTTACTAAGCAGGTATAAAACTTTTTGTCTTTAGATTTAATATTTTTTATAAAACTAGAAAGAAACACTTTTGTTTTACTAGAAAAATTTTTTTCCAGTATTTTCTATTGAATTAAGACTATCTCTTCTATGAATTAAATGGCTTTGTTTACATACAGGATTTAACATTAAGGCCGTATCAACGGCAGTGTCACCACCACCTAAGATTGCAACATCCTTGTTCTTAAATTGGTTTACATCTTTTATGAAATATATAAGTTATTGTTACAACTATTTTCTATTTGAGTTAATTGAGATGTAATTTTTGGTGTAAAGTTTCCACATCCTGTTGTAATTATTACATAATTACAGAAATAGTTTTGATTATCAGTTTGTATTTCCATATCGTTTTGTTCTTGTTTAATTATATTTTTTACTTTTGTGTTTAAAACTATTTCTACATCCTGACTTTTTAATTGTTTATATAAGTCAAATGAAAACTGTTTTGACAGTATATTGGATATTCCTGGAATATCCAATATACATTTATTTGGAAACAAATTAGTTAATTGTCCACCTAGGTTTGACAATGCTTCTATTAATATTACTTTTAATCCTCTTTTGGCGGCCCAATAAGCTGTATACATCCCCATTGGGACGCCACCAATAACAGATAATTTCATAATAAAGTCCTTTCATTTCTTTATTTTTAGATATTCATAAGCTCTAAGGTAATGAATCCAATCTCCTTTGTGATCATTGTAATATTTGCAAACATTTTCAAAAGAAACCTTACTTGAATAATACCTTTTAAAAACTTCGTAATTAGCTTTTTCGTTTAAAGGAACCCATTGACTTATTCCTAATCCTCTAAGAATTATAAATTCAGCTGACCAAGGACCTATTCCTTTAATTGAAATCAGAAAGTCGTATAACTCTTTGTGATTAAATCTGTATATATTTTCTTTAGCATTATTTAATGTTTCAACAAAATTAGTAATGTATTCGACCTTTTTAACATTATGAATAATAGATAATAAGTCTTCATTAGAGCAATGTAAAATTTGATTAACGCTTGGAAACGCATCTATTATGTTTTTCTCAATTAATATTTTTGGTGATAACAATTCTTTTATTTTAGCCTTTAAAATAATAGCCTTTCTGATAGAAGAATGCTGCGTTAGTATAGCCCAAATACCACTTTCTTCTATTGAACCAAATAGAACCGGATGATAACCATAAAGAAAGTTATAAATATCCGTGACGTATGGATCTTTTCTCATAAGAATATATAATCCTTTCATATTTTTAAAAATAGAAAAGCGTATTTGAATATTGTTTTTAATCTGGATAAGCTCCTTTGAATTTAATTCATGTCTATATTTAGATCAGCAACTATTAGTTTTTCGTTGTTTTTATTTAATTCATGCATCGTTACACCTATGATTTGATCCTTTTGATTAATTCCAAATAGTATTTTGTCTTTATATATTTTGTAATTATCTATTGTGGGATCAAAAGCTTTTAAGAATCGAATAGTTAATTGGAAACTAAAAGGCATAAGGGGATGGAAAATCAATCTCTTTTTAATCATTAAAAACCACCTTATTTTAATAAATATTGACAGGGATTAGTATGACGGCATATAATAAGTCCATTGATAGTTAGCAACCTAATTATATGGTTGAGAACGGTTGATGTCAATTTTTTTATAAATGATTATAAGGAGATTATAAATGGAGAATAGATTTGATGTTATTGTTATTGGTGGAGGCCCTGCTGGAAGTATGATATCTACATTACTACAAAGAAAGGGTTGGGAAGTAGCACTTTTTGAGAAAGAACAATTTCCAAGATATCATATTGGAGAATCCTTAGTTCCAGGATGTGTTCCCATACTTCAAAAATTAGGAGTTTTTAAAGATATTGAAAGAGTAGGGTTTCAAAAGAAATATGGAATCACATTTGTGTGGGGAGATCAACCTAATCCTTGGCATGTAAGATGGGATGAAACACCTAGTGAAATTACCAAAAATTATACTTTTGTTTGAACATAATGAACAGTATATGTTTATAATATTAAAAGTATACTAATTTCTTTTTTCTTTGGAGACTAAATATGGTTGAAACAAAAGTTATGGATATGCCTACAAGAGATTATTTAAAAAAGTTAAAAAGTCAGTATTCTGATATAGATATCGATTCAATAGTAATTGTTTTGGAATACTTGAACACTGGGAGAGATTTAACAAAGTTATATGCACAATTTTTTGAAAAGTTTAATTTAACAGAATCAAAGTTTTTAGTATTGATGTTATTATATCGAGAAAATAATCATAGCCTTTTACCATCACAAATAGCTCAAAAGGCAGGAATAACTAGAGCAACTGTAACAACGTTGTTAGATGGTCTAGTTTCGATGGGTCTAGTTTTAAGATACCCAGATGAATCAGATAGAAGAAGATTGATAATTAAACTTAGCAATAAGGGGGAAAAAAATGCATCAGAAATTTTACCGTTACATTATAAACTTACTAGCCTTATAACTTCTTTCCTATCAGTAGATGAAAGTCGTAAGATTCTATTATTTATTAATAAAATTAAAAAAGGTATGGATTTATATAGTAAAGAAATCAAAAAAAAAAATAAAGAAGGAATATAAAATGATTAACAAACAAAGCAGAGAAAACTATTTTCAAAATAAAATTGATAGTACAATAAGTCCCATGGATTATATG
>NZ_SCHP01000092.1 GCF_013607485.1 Bombilactobacillus bombi | reverse complement strand
TTAATTAAAAATAAAATATCTTAAATAATTAAAAAGATGACCTAAGAGACAATTTTGGTCATCTTTTTAATTGACTGTTCACCGTATTGTTCGCTGGTTTTGATTAGAATTTCTGCGCAAGCAATGGTATCATCAAGTGCGTGGTGGTGATGTTGCAATGAAATATTAAGTAATTTAGCAACTGTATTAAGCTTATGATTTGGCATTTGCGGATAAAAACGGCGAGAAGTGCGGACGGTATCAATGGCTTGGTAAGCTGGAGCTTTTATCTGATACATGGCTAAGGTTTGACGCAAAACGCGAATATCAAAATGGGCATTATGAGCGGCAATAAGATTATTTAAGTTAAAAAGTTGCTTAATGTGCGGCCATATTTGATCAAAGGTAGGCGCTTGTTGTACATCTGCTGGTCGAATGTGATGAATAGCAATATTGCGATAGTGGAATTCTTGTTGTGGATTAATTAATGTATAAAAAGTATCAGTGATTTGATTATTTTCAACAAGTGCTAAAGCCAAGGAACATGCGCTGGAACCACGACCATTAGCTGTTTCAAAATCCATAGCAACAAAATTCATAATTTTAACTTCCTTATTTAGGATATTCTGAGTTTTCATTATATACTATATTTATTGTGGATGTTAATTATTAACTTGGCACTAATGAAAGTTAAGAGGTTAGAACAAAATGAAAAGCACTTTACTAGATTTGCCAATTGAAATTAAAGTAAATGAACCTTTAAGTAAATACACTTATACAAAAACTGGTGGGCCAGCTGATTTTTTAGCTTTTCCCACTAATCGGCAAGAACTCAAAATGTTATTAAATATTGCACATCAGGAACACTTGGCAGTGACGACTCTGGGCAATTCCAGTAATTTAATAATTAAAGATGGTGGTATTCGCGGTTTAGTTATTATGCTGCCGCGCTTTAAAAAAATTACTGTTGATCAACAAAAAATTGTGGCCGAAGCCGGTGCGGCTATTATTGATGTTGCTAAAGCTGCTAGTAAGGCTAGTTTAACGGGTTTAGAATTTGCTGCTGGAATACCAGGAAGTGTAGGCGGAGCAGCTTTTATGAATGCGGGAGCTTATGGTGGTGAAATGGCGGATGTGATTAGCAGTATTGATGAGATTTTGCCAGATGGTCAAGAAGTAAAGTTGACAGGTTCAGATTTACATTTTGCTTATCGGCACAGTATTGTTCAGGAAAACCAGGGTATTGTAGTAGCAGTAACTTTTTCGCTAACGCTGGGTCAACAACCTCAAATTCAAAATAAAATGGATGAATTAAATCAATTACGACGCTCTAAGCAACCTTTGGAATATCCTTCCTGTGGTAGCGTGTTTAAGCGTCCAAAAGGGTATTTTACTGGGCCATTAATCATTAAGGCAGGCTTACAAGGTAAGACTATTGGCGGTGCTCAAGTGTCGATGAAACATGCTGGCTTTATTATTAATACAGGGGAGGCCACGGCTACGGACTATTTGAATTTAATTCATCTCATTCAACAGACTGTCAAAGAAAAATTTGATGTACAATTAGAACCTGAAGTACGAATTATTGGTGAAGATATATTATAGTTAGGACAGAATATATGCAGAATTTTCTCAGTCATTTATTTACGCTTACTACTTTAACAAATATAATCGATATTTTATTTGTTTGGTATTTAATTTATAAGTTATTAATGCTTATTCGCGGAACTAAAGCTATTCAGCTGTTAAAGGGACTTTTTATTATTATCGTCATTAAATTGATCAGCTGGTTTTTGAATTTGCACACTGTCGCCTATTTGACTGATCAAGTCTTTAATTGGGCGGTAATTGTTATTATTATTATTTTTGCTCCAGAAATACGGCGTGGCTTGGAAAAACTTGGGCGTATACCGTTTTTTCTACCTGTTAAAAATGAGCAAAAAGACATTGCTGATAACTTAATACAGGCCTTGGATAAAGCTATTCAGTATATGTCTAAGCGCCGCATTGGGGCTTTAATTACAATTCAAATGGATACTGGTTTAGAAGAATATGTAGAAACCGGGATTAAATTAAGCGCTGACGTTACTGGAGAATTATTAATCAATATTTTTATTCCTAATACGCCTTTGCATGATGGGGCAGTAATTATTAATAAAAATAAAATTGAAGTAGCTGCGGCTTACTTGCCACTTTCAGAAAGTAATACAATTCCAAAAAAATTAGGTACCCGACATCGAGCTGCAGTAGGAATTAGTGAGGTAACAGATGCTTTAACAGTGGTTGTTTCTGAAGAAACTGGTGGCGTTATGATTACGCATAAAAGTCATATGATGCTAGACTTGAGCCGTGAGGATTATCTGAACTATCTGCGAGCACAATTAGAGCCACCTAATGAAAAAACTTCATCATTCTTTAGTAGTTTACTACCACACCTTAAAAAGGAGGATGCTAAATGAGTAAGTGGCGCCGGTTCACTAATTCAAAGTATTTTTATATGATTTTATCGTTGGCAGTCTCCATTTGGATTTATGTGAGTGTATCTTCTCCTAGCATTGGCAGTACGCGCAATGCCGCTAATTCTAATAATGTGGCAGTAGCAGAAAAAAGCACCACAGTAACCATGAATTTACAAGTGGATGTGGATACTAATAGCTTTTTTGTGACAGGTTATCCTAAGCAAGTAGAAGTGAAAATTCAAGGACCAGCGGCTTTAGTTACTGCGACTAAAAATACCCAAAATTTTACCGTCTATATCGATTTACGTCAGTTGCAGGTGGGAAAGCATCGGGTTAAGG
>NZ_SCHP01000091.1 GCF_013607485.1 Bombilactobacillus bombi | reverse complement strand
AATATTTAGTTCACAAATGAAAGTAGCATCAATTATTTGGGGAATCCTTCGAGATTCAAATAAAGAAAAAGTGTATAGTCGCGAATTGGTGAAAGAGAATATTAAGTTGATAACAAAATATATCAAATAGGGTGTGTGGCTTGTAAAAAATATGCAAATTAATTTCTATTAATTCAGAATGTCGCTTTGTATTATTACACATCAGATTCAACTGGAGAACCGAAGGGCGTACAACATGGTGAAACTCAATTTTTAGGGCGCATAGATTGGATGACTAATATTTTTGGGTTTTTGTCCAGCAAGAGCTTTATCAGTGATGAAAATTTACAATAAATTTCTTTACTTACGAATTTTATTTGTAACAATAGAATCACAAGATTAACAGTTAGTCCAAAATTATTATTATTGATAACATATTCGATATACCTGAGGAAAAGTTGGCATCTTTGAAAATATTGATTTCGTTTGGCGAAAAGTTGAACGATGAAACATCAAGTTTATTCCGAATTATTCCGAGAAAAATAACTAAATATTTTTATTATTGACGACATTATGGACAGCAAAAAAGTACTTCGCCGTTGTGAAGTACTTTTTACTTATTCCAGGGTTAGGTTTTGTACCAACCCAGTTTTAATGTTATGGCATATTAGTTTGATTATTTTCTGCTGGCGGACTAGCTGGTGGAGTAGTTGCTGGTGGCGCCGGCGCAGTAGCAGGGGGTGTACTGTTGGCTGGAGGGCTAGTTGGCGAAGAATTAGATCCGCTATTATTAGTATCACCCTGACTAGGATGAGGGGAGTTAGGGGTATAGTTATTGTGCGGATTTTGTGGTGAGTTATCATCATTAATATCATTACTATTAGGCGAAGAAGTAATATCATCGTTATCATCGTCATAATGATTAACTCGACTGCGGCGATTGCGATTAGGCAGAACAGCTCGATTACTATTATTAGACCCAGAGGAGTTGGCAGCAATAGTATTAGGACGATGACCGCGAACATATAAGATATTAGTTCCATTAACACGTACTACACTATAAGGCTTACTCCAATTTTGATTAGTACTTAAAGTGGATAAATAGTGCATTAATTTTTGATAAATTTGTCCAGCAATTTTTTGTTGCGTAAAATCTAATCCCTTAATATTGGGTTGATCATATCCAGTCCAGACACCAATAGCGTAATTTTTAGTGTATCCAGCAAAAAGCGAATCTTTAGCATCATTTGCAAGAGCTGGATTACGAGCAATTTCTTCATTACTATAATTAGTGGTACCTGTTTTTGCTGCCTGATACAAGCCGCTAATATAAGCTTGCTCTCCAAGGCCATTAGGTTGTACAACATCTTTGAGGATATCAGTAATCATATAAGCGGTAGCTTCACTCATTACACGTTGGCCTGTGGAATCAAAATGATGGTTAACACCATCAATAGTTTGAACTTTAGACACATAACTTGGCTGATAGTAGCGACCACCGTTGGCAAAAGCTGCATAGGCACTTGCTAATTGGAGTGATGATACATTGCTTCCAATAGCGGCTGATAAACCTTCACTGGGTGCTACATGTATTCCTAATTTTTTAGCAAAATTGCGTGCCCGATCAAAACCTACAGCCCCTAAAGTTCTGACAGCAGGTACATTACGTGATTCGGCTAAGGCCGTTCGCATAGTAATATTACCCATATAAGTGTGATCCCAGTTATTTAAAGCAATATCCGTCCCAGGATAAGTATATGGAGTATCCCGAACAATTTGATTAGTAGGCCAGTGTAAATATTCAATTGCCGGAGCATAATCTAAAATGGGCTTCATTGTTGAGCCATTACTACGAGAAGTTTGAACGGCCCGATTTAATCCGAGCTGTACTTCACCTAATTTACGGCCACCAATCATCGCAATCACGGAACCATTATTAGGGTCAATTACACTAATTCCAGTTTGTAGTTGGTCATCAGGAAAGGCAATTTCTTGACCATTCACAATCTGGTAAAGCCGTTTTTGAACTTTAATATCCATATTAACCGTAATTTTTAAGTTATCACGATAAGGGTCAAAGCCCTTTTGCTTAACTTCTTTAATTACCTCTTTGATATAAGGATCAACAATTAGTTTATTTTCACCTACACCCGAATTAGGGCGATAAGCCTTTAAACCATCAGTAATAGGGGTGTTTTTTGCCGTTTGGGCTTGTTCTAACGTAATTTTGTTATTATTGTACATAGCCTTGAGTACTAAATCGCGCCGGCTTTTAGCGGCGTCGGGATTTTTATAAGGGTCATAATTATTAGGAGCTTGCGGCATTCCTGCTAATAAAGCCATTTGTGCCAGCGTTAATTGATCTAAGTTTTTCCCAAAATAATAATGAGCTGCTGTTTGGAAACCATAAGTGCCGTTAGCCAAATAAACTTTATTCAGATAATATTCTAAAATTTGATCTTTATAAAAATGACGTTCTACTTGCACTGCCAACCAAACTTCCTGCATTTTTCGTTTGAGTGTTTGATCTGATTTTTTGGTAGAAAACACAGATAACTTAATTAATTGCTGCGTCAGAGTGCTTCCTCCCTGTAAAGAATCTCCACGCAAATTATTAATAGCCGCCATGAAAATGCGAAAGGGGTTAAATCCCAGATGTTCTTGATAAAAATGACGATCTTCCGTGGAAATAATGGCGTTCTTCATTGCAGACGGTACTTTATCGATTGTAATATATGTTCGACTTTCATTACCTAAAGTGGTAATTTCTTGGCCATGATGATCATAAATAGTGGAGGAACCCCCACTTTGTAAAATTTCGGAATTTATTTTAGGTGCAGTTAGTCCATAATAAACAAAAATGCCAATTA
>NZ_SCHP01000090.1 GCF_013607485.1 Bombilactobacillus bombi | reverse complement strand
ATATGGATCGTTTCTGAAGCTTTTTACAAAATCATTCCATTGATATGTTTTCTCCTCTGCATTCTTTGTATATTTCTCTTTATCGTCATCTAGACAGGCAATTAAATCTAAGACTGTGGCTGATGTATCAGCATTTTTTTCGACTTCTCTCATCATCACAGCCATCGGTTTACGAAACGAAAACTTTTCGACACCAAAATAATTGCAAAAAAAGAGCCTAGCTTCATTATTAAGTGAAAAACCCGAATTTAATAGCTTTGTGGTCAACGTAATCTGACTTGCCTTTAAATTTAATCTAGTATTTCTACGTATTTTCCTAACACTTTTTATCTTGCTAACTGGTACTCCATCTAGATATTGAACAATGTATTTTGTTAATTCAGCTTTTGTTCCGTAATTCGGTAGTTTATATACTCTGCAAATCTGTTCCAATTCTTCTTTATACCAATAATATTTATTAAAAGTTGCACTATTCATTTTTCTATTAAAAACCGGTCTGTTCATGTGATACAATTCCTCCTTCTTGAGGATATATTTGTAATTTATGTTTGAAAAATAAGCAAACATTTTTGCAATGACTGTCACATGGGCATAATAGCACAAATGTTTTTTTAATATTAGTTATATTAGTAGTTATGCCAAATTAATCCCTAAAGTTGGAATTGCATAATTAGGCAGATATTATTGCTCAATTCTAAAAGAGTATTGTATCAGTCTTGGGGGTTATTTTCCATTTCCCATAAGTCACATTGTTGAACCACGGGCAAATCTTTAATTTGAGATTCATTATGAAAATTGTATTTTCTTCCCATCATAATTAAAGCATGATGTCCCTTAATCCAAAATTGTTGTGGTAACGCGGTGGTAATCCGATGTTCAATTTGTTGTACATTGGCTTTTGGCTCCACAAAATGCAATCTTTTGGCAATTGTACTTACATGGGTATCGACAGCAAAGGCAGGAATGCCAAAACAATCAGCCAAAACGACATTGGCAGTTTTCGTACCAACGCCAGGTAGAGTGACTAATTGGGTTTTAACTGCTGGAACGACTCCGGCAAAATTTTCATTTAATTTTTGTGCACACGCTTGTAAATAACGGGCTTTATTATGATAAAGGCCGATAGATTTAATTAAGGGCTCAATGTCTGAAATACTTGCCTGTGCCATTGCCTGTGCTGTTGGATATTTTTTAAATAATTGGGGAGTTACAAGATTAACTGCCTTGTCGGTGGTTTGTGCACTTAGGATAACAGCAATTAAATATTGAAAATTACTTTCAGCCTGTAAGCTCGGGCCTGCCTGCGGAAATTCTGCAATAATTAATTGAAAAGCCTGTTTAATTTGTTGATTATTCAGCATTTTAATGTTCTCCATAACGCGCCTTATTTTTTTGTAATTGTGCTGGTGTGGTAATATGCTGTTTTTCCCAATTAATGAGAATACGATCCATATATTTTAAAGAATAAACTTGGTTAAGCACTGCTTCTTTTAAAGCTAAGCTAATGATTTCGGGGCTATAGTTATCAACGCTGAGCCATTCTTGAATGGTCTGACGCTCTATTGGCGAAAGTGGTCTACCAAATTCTACTTCAATTTTTTTAAATAAAGTTTGCACATCATTCATTTTAGGAAATTGAGGTGTAGCTGCTTGCAATTCTTGTAAAGTTTTGTAGACAGGAGAGAGATCATAACAGTCTTGATACTTTTGGGTTTTAGTAGTTTGGGATTCAATTTTAATAATATTTTTATCAATCAGATTTTGAATTAATTGATAAATTTTAGCCGTCGCAAAGCCAGTATTTTGTGATAATTGCTGAGTAGATGGGAATTGAATTCCTCGCTCCTGGAACATTTTTAAATTCATGAATAAAACAAATTCTTCACTGGTGAACTTGAGTTCTTGAAAATGCTCAATAATCAAGTTATTAATACTGGTTGTTCCTGCGTTTAATATTTTTGAATAATTAATCATAGTTGCCTCCTTATAATTACTTAACGGCTTCGATTCAGCTAGTAATAATACTTGATAATCAATATCATCACTAATGAAAAAGGCCTTGGATAAGACTATTATCCTGGGCCTTTATATTTAAATAAACACATCTTAAATTAAATATTATGGACGAAGACGATTGATCATACGTGGGAAAGGAATAGTTTCTCTTAAATGATCTAAATGGCAAATCCAAGTTAAAGCCCGTTCTAAGCCCAAACCAAAACCAGCATGCGGTACTGAACCATACTTGCGTAAATCTAAATACCAATCATAAGCCTTCAAATCTAAGCCTTTTTTAATCATTTCGGTTTTTAATTTGTCATAATCAGCTTCCCTCTCTGAACCGCCGATAATTTCACCATAGCCTTCAGGAGCTAACATATCTGCACAAATATAAAGGTCATCGCGAGTCGGGTGTGATTTCATATAAAAAGGCTTTATTGTCTTGGGATAATTCAAGACGAACACTGGCTGTTCAAATTGATCTGAGATATATGTTTCTTCGGGAGCACCAAAGTCATCCCCCCAATTAATCTCAATGCCACCCTTTTGGCACAGTTTAATGGCTTCATCGTAAGAAATCCGTGGATATGGAGTTTTAGTATAGCGCTCTAAGATTTTAGGATCACGCTCTAATAACTTTAATTCATATTGACAATTATCTAAAACTGCTTGCACCAAAAAGGCAATGTAACGTTCTTGAATCTGTAGACTTTCTTCCTGGTGCATAAAAGCCATTTCAGGTTCAATCATCCAAAATTCGGTTAAATGCCGGCGGGTTTTAGATTTCTCTGCTCGAAAAGTAGGACCAAAAGAATAGACTTTATCAAAAGCCATCGCTCCTACTTCTTCGTAAAGCTGACCGCTTTGGGAAAGATAAGCTTGCGTATCAAAGTAATCCGTAGCAAATAATTCAGTCGTACCTTCTGGAGCTGTCCCCGTCAAAATAGGGGCATCAAATTTTATAAAGCCTTCTTGATGAAAGAAATTATAAGTAGCCCGAATTAATTC
>NZ_SCHP01000008.1 GCF_013607485.1 Bombilactobacillus bombi | reverse complement strand
TTATAAAATATATGAAGTAGAGTGAGATGGAAATAAGTTATTGCCAATATCTTTGATTGTGGAAAATTAATATAAAAGGGAAGGGATAGAAACAGATGAAAAATTTTAAAAAGTTTGACAAAGCTAATTATTATATAGCGGTAATATTTGCCGGGGGCATCTACCCATTGGCGAACTTACTACTTGCCTTTGTTTTAAAGAGACTTATAGATGCTGGAATTTCAGATAATATTGATGCTTTAAAATCTGCGATATATATTGGTTTAATTGTTTGTGTAATGTTGGCACTTACTGTGTTCATTACAGAGTTGTCTAAGGATAAATTTATTCGAAGTTTTAGTAAGAAATATAGAGCGCAAATCTTTTATGAGATTATTAAAACTGATGTAAACACGTTTGATAAAAATAGTACAGGCGTACTGATTTCTTCAATGACTAATACGATCACAACAATTGAAGAAAAGTACATAAAATCATATTTTGACTTTATATCAAACTCTTCATTACTTATATTTTCTGTTGTAGGTATGTTCTTAATTAATTGGAAACTTTCCCTGATGGTTCTTATTGCCAGCCTTGTTCCACTAATTGCAATGGGAGCATTTGGTGGTTCAATGCAAACAAAACAAAACGAGTCTATAATGCGTGAAAATAGTTATGTTGCAAAAGTAAAAGATGCTTTTGCTGGTTTTTTAGTAATTAAGAGTTTTAATGTTGAAAATAAAGTTAGTAAGGAGTTTCAAATAAATAATAATAACCGAGCAAATAGTCAGTTTGAAATGTCAAAAATAAATAATATTTCGATTTCAATTTCAAACTTTTCCGGCTATTTGATCTTTTTAGTAGCATATGGTTTAGGTATGTTCATGGTTATAAATGGCAATGTCAGTATTGGTGGAGTGACTGCTATAGTTCAACTGGTTAATTTTGTTGTAATGCCGATGAATAAATTAGGACTCGAAATGAATAACAAAAAGGCCGGGCTTTCCGCAGTTCAAAAAGTGAGTGAATTGTTGGCCGAAATGAAAAAAAGAACTAGTTATGATACTCAACTAATTAAAAAAGATGATTTTGAAGATAGCATTCAATTGAGCAATGTCTCTTTTTCGTATCCATCACTGAGTAATCATTCGAAAAATACACTTGATGACATTAACTTAAAAATAGAAAAGGGTAAAAAATATGCGCTTGTAGGCATGTCTGGAAGTGGTAAAACAACCTTCCTGAATTTATTAATGGGTTATTATCAAAACAATATTCAAGGGAAAATCTATATTGATGAGGTTGATGTTAATCGTATAAATGTATCATCTTTATATAAACTCATGAATATTGTGCAGCAAAATGTCTATATGTTTGACAACACACTTAGGTACAATATCACGCTGGGAAGGTCATTCTCTGTAGAAGAATTAAACTATGCCATAGATAAATCAGGGTTGAGAGAATTAATAGATAGTACAGATAAAGGTTTGGATATGGTAGTTGGAGAGGATGGAAATAACTTGTCTGGAGGACAAAAGCAGAGAGTTTCCATTGCTAGAGCTCTTATTAGACAAACTCCAATATTATTAATGGATGAAGCAACTTCTTCATTAGATCAGAAAAATACTAGTCAAATTGAAAAAGCTATTTTAAAAATCAGTGAATTAACAGCAATAGTTATAACACATAAACTTGATGCAAAGATTCTAGAACAATATGATGCGATCATCTTTATGAAAGAGGGCAAGATATCTGAAATTGGTACTTTTAAAGAGTTAATCGAGCAAAAAGGAGATCTATATAACTTAAGTAAATTAGCATATAACATTTAAAGGTTTATGTATAAATGAAGTAAAATACTTTTTTATGAGGTGAACAATGACTAATAACTTTTTGAAGGTAGTATTGAATCAATGCAGAGTTCATAAAAATGATACTATGTTCATTTTTGAAAATTTCGATAATAGTAACCCGCAAATGTTAAGTGGTCAAAGATTAGAGGTAAATTTAAAAAAATTGGGCAATCTCTAATCCTCCGTGGAATGGAATCCAAAAAGGCTATTTTAATATTGCCACAAGGTCTTGAATTATCTATGCGATCTTTGGATGTTGGTTTGCCAATATGACCGTAATAATGGCACCCGTAACAAGTAGTGAATATCTAAGTAAAATAGATTTGGGGGAAAAGTTGGTCATATAGAATCTGCGAATCTTAAAAAAATTATGCATTATCTGACTAAAATAAATATTATTCAAGAATACGAGTAATATACGGAATCATTTAAATTACTAAGCGAGAGTAATGATGTGTTGCAAATGAATAACATGGAGGACATGGTGAAGCTGTATTGAGAATTTATAAAATCAGTTCAGAAAATTGATTCTTATGATATAGGGGGTCTGCCATTCGGCGGAGTTACAGCTTTTGAGACTGCTAGACAGTTGCAAAAGCAAGGATTTAAGGTTAACCCATTGGTGATATTAGAATCAATTTTTATCGATGATGAAATGCGAAATAGTTGGATGAATTTGTTGAAGAATGATTTGACTAAGGATAGAGCATTCAGAGTAATGAATCTGCTACTTTCGATTTCCAATGGCCACAGTAAGATTGCTTTGATTAAAGAAAATGAATTGGATAAAACTCTACCTGTTGATAAATTCATGGGTCAGTTAGTAAACATTGCTATTGCAAAAGCTTTTGAACGCGATTAGGTAATACAACTGACAAAAACACTTACAGCGCTGGATACGGCAGCAACATGTTACAAGCCTCAAAAATGTTGCGACCTATGGAAATTGATAGTTATTATTTCTGCAATTTAAAGGAAAAGAATATTGTTTCCTTAAGCCACTTGTCTGTACTAACTGATGAGACTTCAGTGAATGTTATTAATGAGGTTTGCAAAAAATTTATAAAAATTAAGGATGTGTTGTCGTTGGATTACATTGATGTTAAAAAGGCTAGAGTTCATAATCTGAAAGAAATTAGTTTAAGTATTCCAAAAGGCAAATTAGTTGTTGCTACCGGTGTAAGTGGTTCTGGGAAATCAAGTTTATTATTTGATTTGATTTTTGAGGAGGGTAGAAAGCTCTACTTAGAAGAAATCGGGGCGATTACTGGAATTACAACAGATAGTAATTATGAAAGTATCTCAGGAATTAGTCCAACTGTAGCGGTAAAACAGAGTGTGGTGCGACAGAAAAATCCAAGATCTACACTGGGTTCAAAAACTAACATTTTGAAATTGCTTTGTTCGTTATATGAAACTCAAAGTGAAAAAGAAAATCTAAATATTGAAAGTGGCGCGTTTTCTTATAATAATCCCAAAGGCATGTGTAAAACATGTTTGGGCTTAGGCGAAAAATATAATGTTCAAATCGATGAAGTAACAAACAATGGGAAACTTTCAATTAATGAAGTTCTGGAGAAATTAAAGATTTCAAAGGGAATTATTAAGTATTTTGAAAGGCAATTTGAACAAGTATTAGCAGTTCCGTTTAATGATCTGAGTGATCAAAATAAGAATGAGTTTATTTTCGGACATTATGTTGAAAATAATGCTGATAAAAGAAGTTATTGTTTAGATAGAATTTTAGCGAAGAAAATAAAAAATGAAAATAATATTGAAAACTACTATAAAAATGAAATATGTCCGGTTTGTAAAGGTAAAAGATTAGAGTCCAAAAGCTTATCTGTCAAGGTGTGTGGATATGATATTAGTGATCTATGTATGCTGTCAATCATTGAATTGAAAAATTTTTTCTCTAAACTTAATATACCGGATTTTAGTTATGAAAAACAAATTGTAGCTAGCTTGATTTCTGAGCTAAATGCTCTTATATCGTTAGATGTAGGGTATTTATCTATGTATAGAAAAATGTCATCATTGAGTGGTGGAGAGATTCAAAAAATATATTTATCAGAATTATCCCGATCTAGTTTGAATTCCATAATATATATTTTGGATGAACCACTTTCGGGTCTGTACCCAACTGAAAAGAAAATCGTTTTTAAGTTAGTTGATAAATTAATTTCGAAAGGAAATTCAGTATTGGTTGTTGATCATGACAAGGAAATGATAAAACGTGCTGACTATATTATTGATATCGGTCCAAAAGCGGGAGTGAATGGTGGTAGTTTAGTTTACACTGGAGATTATAAAGGATTACTTTTAAGTGAAAAATCCTTAACCGGAAAGTTTTTGGCAGATCCTGAAAGTATATTTCCGAGATCGAAAAAAATGAAAAATGGAAAAACTATTAATTTAACCGATGTGCATGATAATAATTTACAACATCTTGATATCAAAATTCCAATTGGTGGCTACATTGTTGGGATTGCTGGAAAATCTGGTAGTGGAAAAACTACGTTGTTGAATGCTCTTGAAAAGAAGTTAAAAATGAATCAGACAGACAATATAAAACTTATTTCGGTTTCTCAGGCACCAATTGGGCGAAGTATTAATTCAAATTTGGTTACTTTTTTAAAAATATGGGATGAAATTCGGAAGATTTATGAGATACAGGCAAAGGTAGATAACTTTCAATTTACAAAATCAGACTTTTCATTTAATTCAAAAGGTGCTTGTGAAAAATGTAATGGCACAGGGAGAAGAATAATTGAATTTGGAGATGGAACTAAGTTAACGGTAAAATGCCAAAAATGTGGAGGGAAAAGATATAAAAAAGAAATTTTAAACGTAAAATATAAAAATCTTACAATATTTGACACTTTACAACTACAAGTTTCTGAAGCAGTCAATATTTTCAAGGAATCAAGAAAAATAAAACAAGCGCTAAAAGTTGTTACTGATATTGGTTTAGAATATCTTAAATTGGGACAGCCAACTTCTACCCTTAGTGGAGGTGAAGCGCAACGTTTAAAACTAGCTAAGGAGTTAGAGAGAACAGACACAAAGAAATGTATTTATACTTTAGACGAACCAACTACTGGGTTGAGTTACTATGATGTCTCTCAATTATTAAAGTTGCTAGATAAACTAGTGCAAAAGGACAGTACAGTCGTAGTTTGTGAGCATAATACAGAGTTTTTGAAAAGGTGCGACTGGATTATTGAACTAGGACCGGGATCCGGAAATGACGGTGGGAAAATCATAGCACAAGGAACACCAGATGAAATTAAAAATAACATTGAATCAGACTTGAAAAATTTTTTATAGGAGGCTAACGATGAAAATTGTATTTGGTTTTCCAGGTCAAGGATCACAGCATAAAGGAATGGGAGCGGAACTTTTTGGTGAATTTTCAGATTTGGTGAAAGATGTTGACTAAATCTTCGGATATTCTATTAGAGACTCTTTAAACGACGCCCAAGATAGGTTAAATTTAACTGAATATACTCAACCAGCTCTTTTTGTGGTAAGTGCATTATCGTATTTAGATAAAAAGCGTAAAGGAATTGTTCCTGATTATATGATTGGGCATAGTTTAGGAGAATTAAGTGCATTATTTGCGGCAGGAGCGTTTAGTTTTCAGGAAGGCTTAAAGTTAGTTAAAACTCGCGCTCAACTGATGTCCCAACAAAAACATGGTGGAATGTCTGTGGTTACTGCAAATAAATGGTGATCGTCCAGACAAATATATGAAACTGTTCAAAAAATAAAATATTTGCCTGAAGAAATGATAATTTGACCAGGACACGCATTTCATGCTGCACCAGGAAAAAAGTTGAAGTATGTGAAAAAGAATAATGTATATTTTATGATTGATAAGATATTTTTAATTTTGTTTGATCTTATAAAAGAGACTTTTCTGTAACGTTTCGAGAGTCGACTTAGTTAAACCAAGTTTTGATATATTGTCTTTTATTGGTTTTATTAAAGTTTCGTTTTTTAGGGCTGTTGCATAAAAGTAAGAAAACAAATAGTAATTCAGAACTTCATATTTTGATACATGTAGTTTGCTTGAGATAATTGCTTTTTCAAAAAATAAATTATCGATATACTTTGAAATAGTATTCGAGTTGCTTTCATTTAGGTAATCTAATCCGCAATTTATTAGTTTTAGAGCAGCTGACTGATCAGTTAAATATTTATTATAAAAATGTGCAGCTTTAAATAATATTTTATAGAGCACTTCTTGATCATCATTGTTATTTCTTACAAATGTTTTGTAGTTCTGAATTGATAAATCAATATAGTGCTGTGCCTTTATTATCTGATTTTGCTTAGCATATACGTACCCCAACTCGCTAGCTGTTAATATCTCTGTAATAGATACCTTATTTAGGGTTGACCTGTTGAGTATGAGGTTAAACCAATATAGACTTTCATTTAGATCTCCCTTTTCCAAAAAGTTGTATTCACCAACAATAAAACAAATTTCGTTTGTAAGAACAGATTCATCATGAATCTTATTAATATCAATTACACTAATTAATTTGTTATAAGATTGTTCAATATTGCCCTTTTTAAAATCATGAATAATTTCAGAAAGTGTATCTATAGATTTATCTTTATTTAAATTAATATTTCCAGTGTTATTTAGTAAGTTTATGTTTAACCTTTTTTCAATGGCAATGAGAATTTTTAAAGAGGGTATTTTGTTTTTATGTTCAAGTGCACTTATTGTCACTTGGGAACATATACCATTTGCTAACTGTGCTTGAGTCATTCCTAATTTTTTTCGAGCTGTCTTGACAGTGTTACCTAATGAATTCATGGTGTAACTCCCTTATGATGAACTATTTATTTAAAGTTGTTAGAAGCTACTGTATATTTTACCAAATAAGATGTAATGAAAAAATAATGAGGAGAAACTTTGAAAGAAAGATCGATTAGGTATGTGGTCGATTCTGAGATGAAAGGTAGGCAATTTACGAGTGCTGATTTAGAAAAATTAGAAGATAGCTTAGACTATGCCGATGCTGTTAAAAATATTCGTGAAAGTCATGGTGCTGCCATTTCTAGGAATGAAGTTAAAAAACAGTTAGGTATGAATTAGTGGAGAGATACACCTGGGAAATTAACCAAAAATGTTTTAAAGAAATGCAAAAAAAGTTAGATATTCAAGTGCAAAAAAGAATTGTTAAATGGTTAGATTCGCATATTGAAGGTAGTACTAATTCCAGGGTCTGGGGCAAGTCTTTAGAAGGTGAACTAGGCACTCTTTGGCGCTATCGTGTGGGGAGCTATCGTATGATAGCAAGTATTCATGACTATAAGTTTTTAGTAGAAGTTGTCAAAGCTGGAAAACGCAATGATGTATATAAGAGAAAATAAGTCCTATAATAATATTTCTATTTGTTTACTAATATACTTTATATAAGTATAGATAAAGTATATTAGTAAACGAGGTGGATATAGTGAGTCCCAAAGTTAAGCGGTTATTTTTAAAATATCATGGCACGCTTACTAGTAAATTAGCGAGTCAATTTGGAATTAATCGTGCTTCTTTAGACTACTTAGTCAAAAAAGGCGAAATTACTAAAGATTATCCAGGGGTTTATATCTTAAAGGGAGACTTTCCGGATGAATATTTTTGGCGCAGCAATATTTACAAGGGCGTGTATTCTCATGAAACAGTCTTATTTCTTTATGGCTATACTAATGCCACGCCGACCACTTTTGATATGACGTTTAAAAATGGCTATCATTCTCCCAACTTAGATAAATATTTTATTACAGCTCATTATACTAATAAATGGGCATTAGGATTGTCAGAAATGAAGATATATACTGGCAATTCAGTATCTATCTATAATCGAGAAATAACGCTGTGTGATATTTTCAGATTGAATTATCCAATAGATATTTGGCTTAGAAATGAAGCTCTACAAAATTATTTGAAGGATCCACAACGCAATTTAGCTAGGCTAAGTTCTTATCAAAAAGAATTGAAGATATCAGATAAATTAACGGAGTTAATAGGAGTATTGAATCAATGAAAAACTAAAATTCAGGTGCAAGATATACAAAAAAGAAGAGTAATACAACAAAGGCAAAGATCTTAAGATATAGAGCGTTAAGATATTTTGAAGCAGGTGAAGCAAGATTATTTATATAGAAAAACTAAAAGAATTAACTCAAACCAAGCAAATATTTGAGACCTGTCCCCCTTTATCAAAAGAAGATGTACAACAATTAAATAAGAATGTCCGCATTGAACACGTTTGGTCTTCCGCAGCTATTGAAGGCAATACGATGAGTAAATATGAGACAGCTGTTCTTCTGGAAGGTGGTTTAGGAGCCACGATCCACGGTAAAACTTTAAAAGAAACTCTCGAAATTATTGATCTCAATGACGCCTATAATTATATGATGGAGCTGGCAACTAAGAAACAGCCGTTGACGACTACAGTAATCCGTGATTTGAATCGGATTTCCACTTTAGAAACGATGCAGCCCAAAACAGATGCCGGCAATATCGGGCAATTGAAGTTTTCCCATACAGTACCACCAATAATCCCTATGCATCACCCTTAGATATACCAAAGGACATGGATCAGTTAATTGAATGGAGTCAAACGGCACAAAAGCAGTTACACCCCGTCCAGTATGCTACGGATTTACACCAAAAATTCGTTACGATTCACCCGTTTAGAGATGGTAATGGGCGGACAGCAAGGTTATTAATGAATTTAGCTTTAACAGAAAATGGCTACCCAGTAATCAATGTTAATCCTTCCAAGACAGCTAGGACTCACTATATGGAAGCATTGGCTGCTTCTCATGAAGGCAAAGGCGGAATGCAGATCTTCCGCAATTTAATTGTGAATTACGTTGATCAGGAACTGAATCGAAGAATTGCTATTTTAGAATTAAATGAACGCAATGAACGTGACGCCCAGATATAAAATGGTGTTTGGTTTAGTAGTTAAAGCGTTAAATGTTATATGAATGGGTGTTTTTACTATAATCAATATTCATTATAATTGATTATATTTTTAAACTTTTATCCATTATTATTAGCAGATTCTATAATTAATCCTAACAGCATAAATCTAAAAACCCAAAGTAATTTCTTTACAATGGTAGTTACGACATTGAGCCAAGAAAACAAGGTAAAACTCAACAACAATTGCTGCTGCAGTTGGCGTAGCTAAGTCCGCTATTCGCACGGAATTACAACGGGTGCAGCCTTATAATCCTCTCTTGGCTCAACAGGATGCCAATCAAAAAAGAAAAACTGCGGCTGTAAAATGGTTCTGTATGAACCCCTTAAGTAACCGATTGAAAATCATTTACGGTTAACTTGGTTGTCGTCGATTACTGCAAAATTTCAGTTAGCACTAGCTTCCATTTATAATTGACTCAATGAAAACAAGTTGGTTTAGGACTTGCCTGATTATAATCGATACCAAGAAAAGGGGGGACAGTATCCAACAGGCACCAGTATTGAACAACGTCCTGCAATCATCAATCAGCTGGCAGCGTTTTAGCAGTGCAGTAAAAAGTATTACAGTCGATTACGGTAAAAAATTTGCCCAGTATCAAAGCTTAGAACAGAACTATGGCTTAACTGCTTATTTCTACCATTCTTATGCACCTTGGGAACGAGGCAGTGATGAGTACTTTAACCGCAAGCTGCGCTGGTTCTTTCCTAAGAAAACTGACTTTAAGCAAGTAACTGCCAATCAAGTATTAGAAGTAATTGAACTAATTAACAATCGACCTTTAAAACTGCATAATTATCAGACTGCCATTGAAGTTTTTAGAGCTTGTTCGGATTAAACTTGTAATCTGCCATATCAATTAAAAAAATTGTTACAAATAAACATTTATGCTCTAAAAACTATCGTTTAAAATTCATTTCACAATATATTAATAATATAGATTAATCTATTGTTATAGATTGATAACTGCTAGTTAACTAATCTTATATATTACGAAGGGCGGTAGTCAAATATGCTAAATTATACTGAATTAAATTCAAAAAAGTTAGAATATATTATCGGTGGAAGTGGGCCTTTATTTTATGGAGCTAATGGGTACTTATATAGAGACAAAAGAGGAAATTACCATTATGCTGTAACTAAGGGACCATTGGAGGCAGCCTTAGGTGTTATAGCTAATGGATGGGTTTCATCTGCAGGTGGTGGATATTTTAATAGTCATAGATAGTAAAGGGGAAATTATTGTGAATAAAAATAATTTAGAAAAAGAGTTCTTAGATAATATTAATGTATTATTGCAAAAAAAAGAAATAACTAATTCAGAACGTCAAATCTTAAGTTTGGCTCAAAAAGATTTGGAAAACAAAAAATATTTTCCTAAAATTGTAAGTTGTTTACGTTCTGATTTAACGCCCTTGGCAATGAAAAACCAACTATCTACTGAAGTAGGGGAACTTTATTTAACAATTACCAATCATAAATTTATGGATAAAGGATTTGGCAGGGGACTAATTACGGTCGGCAAAATTGGATTTTAAATGAATATTTACTTTTCTTAATTACAGTTAGTTTTGATATTTTATAGTTATTGCTAGATCATCTTTACAATTAATTATTATTAACCAGAAGTAAATTACTTACTTTATGAACGAACTGTCAAATTGACAGTTCGTTTATTTGTGGATTCTATTAAAAGAGGTTCTATGTCAACATTTCTTGGCACAGAACCAAAAATAACCGCCTTAGCTCTGGTCAGCTAGCGGTTACTAATAACAAATAATTGTTAGTGTGCCACCGTCTTTAAAACGGCTATGCACAAGAGTTAGTGTTCTAGCACTAGCTCTTTTTTATTTACTTATATTATAGCATATTCAATTTTATTTTGAAGATATTGGACAATGTAAAAAAATAGAAAAGGGGAAAAAGGGAAATATCTCCATAAAAAATAACTAATCAAAATTTGATGAGTTGCAGTTATTAGTTAATATTGTGTCGCTGTCTTTCAAGCATCCCCACAACTTTATTTTATTTAGAAAGCCCATATATATAGGCAAATGAAGTTAAAGGCGGTGGCGCTCTCATAGTGGGAGGTGGTGCTGATGGTGTAAAAGCTAAAGCAGCAGATCCTAACGAAAGGAGTAGCCTAAGTGTCCATTGCGGACATTCTACAATTATTTCTGGTTATAATGAGTGTTGGAACTTTCGGCATTGAGTTAATCAGATTAATTATAGAATTGATGAAATTCAACCATAAAAAATAACCGCCCAAACTTTGACAGGTTAGCGGTTATTAAATAATCTAAATCGTGTCACCGCCCTTAAAACGGCTCTGCGCAAGAGTTAGTGTTCTAGCACTAGCTCTTTTTATTTATCTACATTGTAGCATATAAAAGTTTAATTTAAAGAAATTTAGGTAATCGTGCTTTCTCTGCATGTATTTAGCTCGTTCAAGGATTTTAGTATCAATTCTTTTATCATCGTGACCCAGTAACCATTGAGCAAATCTTTGGTTCCAGTTTGGCACAGTTAAAAGAATAAAACTGCTATAAACGACATATTCGTTAATACGGTGTAGATAATTTAATACGGTGTAGATAATAAGGATGGAACAATATTTTGTTCTATCCTTTTTGCTTGCTTTAGCGTGTAGCAAAATATAAAAATGGTGTAAACTTGTGCTTTAAAGTAATTATTATTGCTTGAATAAAATTGTTTAAGTTTCAGAATGGAGATTGTAAATGGAGCAAAATATTTTATTGGTAATTGATGTGCAAGTGGGGACTATGCGTTTTTTGTGGGGAAAACAAGAATTTTTAAAGCGGATTAATAGTTTAATTAAAGATTTTAGAGATCGCCGTCAGCCGATTATTTTTGTAAAGCAAGCTCATCAAGGTACATTCTATCCAGGCTTGAATGTCCAAGAAGATGATATGGTGTTTATGAAGAAACATCCGAGCGCTTTTACTGTTCCAAAGTTTGCACAACAGTTGCAACAGTTGCAGCCAGATAAGCTAGTAGTTACCGGTTTGATGAGTAATGCTTGTGTACAAGCCACGACTGTGAGTGCTTTAAAAAATAATTATGCGGTGGTGCTAGTTGAAGATGCCCATGATTCGGTAATTAAGCCACTAAGAAACTTTTATAATAAAGTTTTGAGCAGCCGAGGAGCCCAGTTAATAGCAACGGCCGATTATTTGAAAAATATTTCAAGTCATAAAAATAATTTAACAGCAAGATAATTCTATAACTTTTGTAGTTATTCAAGGTATGCAAAAAGAGATTTAGACAATTTTGTCTAAATCTCTCTGCTTTGATAATGGATCCTAACGGACTTGAACCGTCGACCTCCTACATGCGAAGCAGGCGCTCTCCCAACTGAGCTAAGGACCCCTCAAATTAACATATTAATAATAGCACTTTTGCCAAAAGTTGTGTATAAATATTTCAAATCACCAGTAAAATCTGATTTGAGACTTTGAACACAGTTAGGCTTTGATCTTTTTAAAGATTAAAAAAAATTTATTTATGAAAGTAAATATCTATTAGGTAAACGGGATAGAGCCTACTTAAACATAGTATTAACCCGCTATAATTGTTATAATGAAATTAATTTAATAAAGGGAGCTGACAAAGATGTGCACAAGTATTACGATTGCTTCTAAAGAAGGTAAGGTATTTTTTGGCCGGACCATGGATTATAATATGGGAATGTTTGGTGAAGATCCCGGCTTGCCAATGAGTATTGTAACCATCCCAGCAGGTGTCGAAGTTCAAAGTCAGTTAGCACCATGGACAGCAAAGTATGCCGCTATGGGTGTGGCTACTAAGGGAACAGTTTGTTTAATGGATGGTGTTAATGAATATGGTTTGGCCGGTGATATTCAGGTATTAATGGAATGTCAGCATGCTAGCGCTGAAGACTTAAAAAAGCGTAATTTAACGGCTGTTTTGGGAGAAGAATTTATCACATTTGTGTTGACCCATTTTAAAAATGTTGCCGAGCTTAAGGCCCATATTGGCGAATACGGCTTGTTAGATCAGCCCTTAACAGCAGGAGATTTAACTGTGGAAACGCCGTTGCATTTTACCTTTGTAGATGAAACAAATGCAGCAGTAGTGATTGAGCCGACAGATAATGGTGCTTTTAAAGTTTATGATAGTATCGGCGTGATGACTAATAGCCCAGAATACAATTGGCATTTAACCAATATTCGAAACTATATTAGTTTGGATAATATGGATCCCAAAACTACCAAAAAAGTGAGCGAGCGAGTATCTTTAGAGCCAATTGAAGCGGGTACTGGTTATGGAATGTTTGGCTTGCCTGGGGATTATACCTCACCGTCACGTTTTGTTCGGGCAACGTTTTTGGCTAATCACTTAGATGCTTTTACAACCGCTGATGGCATTAACCAATTATATTCAGTCTTTCGGACAGTAATGGTGCCACGGGGTTTAGAAAAAGAAGCACCGGATAATCCTTTCAGTGATTATACTCGCTATTGGGCTGGCTATGACTTGGACAAGCGCGAATTATATGTTCAAAGCTGCCGCGGTTTAACTTTCACTGCCAAAAAACTAGATCAGAATTTAAAAGAAGTAACTTATGAAGATATTGCAATTTCTAATCTTGTACAACGAGTAAATTAACTATAAATAATTTTAAAAAAGTGAGCTAGTCAATCATTGTCTAGTTCACTTTTTTTGCAATCAGTTTATTTATATTTTTATAAAATTGGACCTAAGTCTCTTTAATTAGAATTTAGAAAAAATGATTTCTGTAATATATGTTATTGTCTGTTGATCCATTTATCGGTATAATTAGAATGTGAGACAATTATCATGTTTATTAGTATTATAGGGGGATTGAGAGTGTGAATAAAAGAAAATCATTGTATTTAACATCAGGTATTTTAGGGTTGACGACAGCCGCTGCTGTTGGTTTGAGTGCTAATACTGCGCAGGCTGCCACCAAAGGGACAGTTAGTTATACTGGTGGAGCCACGACAGTGTGGGATCGGCCGACTGCCGGTCAAAAGCCCCAAGGCTATTTACAAAATGGTCAAGCGGTAACTATTAAAGCTTCCAAACAAGTCTATCATCAAACTTGGTATCAACTAGGTGATAATCAATGGGTAGCTAGCCAATATATTAAACCGGCTAAAGAAGACCAAGCTATTGATACCAACGTTGCTACAACAGAATCGACAAATAATACAGAAGCAAATGCAGCAACTATTACTATTAATTATAAAGGTGGTACTACTACCGTCTGGGCAGAGCCTAATTTTCATCAACAAACAGGCCGCTATTTAAAATATGGAGCCACAGAAAAAATTATTGGACAAAAAACTATCCACGGTGCAGTCTGGTATCAGTTAGCTGATCAAGGCTGGGTACCGGGTGAATATGCTACTTTGAATAAAACAGCTCGCCAAGATGTGCCTGAAGTTAAGTCACAGGATCTGCAGGTTAAATCCACCAGTGCTGCTGTTCCTGTTTCTTTAGATAGTAATCAAAATTCTACATCGCAATCAACCGCAACTGCCCAAACAGTGGTGAATGCCGCTTTATCTCAGGTAGGAACTCCTTATGTCTGGGGTGGCGCCGTTCCGGGTCAAGGGTTAGATTGTTCAGGCTTAGTACAATATGCCTTTAGTCAAGCACATATCAGTATGTCTCATTATACTGTGGCCCAAGAAAGTGCCGGCCAGCGGATTGATTTAAGTAATTTACAGCCGGGAGATATAGTTTTCTGGGGCGGTGTGGGAGCCTCTTACCATGACGCTGTTTATATTGGTAATGGCCAATATGTTCATGCGCCTCAACCCGGACAATCTGTGCAAGTTGCCAGCATTTCCCAATATTTCATGCCATCATTTGCCGTTCGCGTATTTAATTAAATAATGTACAAACATTACAGCATATGCTAAACTAAACTTAGTTTAATAAGATAGCTTCTTCGGGGTCGGGTGTAATTCCCAATCGGCGGTAACAATATTATTGAAGTCCGCGACCTGCCTTAGGCAGTGGATCCGGTGTGAGTCCGGAACCGACAGTTAAAGTCTGGATGGAAGAAGAAGTTTCTCCAACTTGTTTATCGTGCAATTTTTTGTTGAAGATACTTCACTAGGTAGGAATACCCCGCAGTTTGCTGCGAGGTATTTTTTGTTGCACCTACGAATAAACTATCTGTTATTCACAACAAGAGGGAGGAAATTGTAATGAAAAAGAACCAAAGTTATGTTCGCTATGTGACCTTTTTGGCCGCTTTTGGGGCTTTAGCCTACTTATCGGCTGCCTTTTTAAAAATCCCCATGATTGCCTTTTTGAAATATGAACCTAAAGATGTCATTTTAATCTTAGGGGGAATGGTTTTCGGGCCAATATTTGCGATTGTTCTGTCCGTGATAGTTCCGTTCTTTGAATTAATCACTACTAGTTCAACTGGTATTATTGGTTTTGTGATGAATGTAATTGCCGCGATATGTTTTGTCTTGCCACCAGTAGTAGCTTATTCGCGCAAGAAAAAGACTAAGAGCTTGGTTATTGGCCTAATTGCCGGCATTGTGATGTTGACTGTCTTTATGCTGTTATGGAATTATTTATTGACGCCGCTATTTTTTGGTTATCCGCGTTCAGCCGTTGTTAAAATGTTAGTTCCAATTATTTTGCCATTTAATCTCATTAAGGGTGGACTCAATGCTTTATTTGTCTTAATTTTATACAAGCCAATTGTGAACGCTTTAATGAAGAGTAACATTTTAAGAAAAACAGACTTTAATATGATTAATAATGAAGCTAAATTAACTAATTATGCCGTGGCCGTCTTAATCGTTATTACAGTCATTTTACTAGTAATGAGCTATTTTAAAGTGATTTAGAGGAGAATTAGGAACGTGAAAGCAGCATTATTAGAAGTACGCCACTTGCAGTATGTGGCTGAACAATTGGTTAATTTGGAACTTGAGACGACTCAACACGAAATTTTACACGATCTTAATTTTGCTATTAAAGAGCATGAATTCGTGGGTTTAGTCGGACCTAATGGCTCTGGCAAAACTACTTTATCTAAGTTATTGACCCGCATTTTAGAACCGACTTCTGGGCAGATTTTACTCAATGGGGTCGATTATCAGGAATTTACGCCCCAGTGGCAGTTACATCAGCAGGTGAGTTTAGTATTTCAAAATGTGGATGCGCAATTTATTGGTGCTAATTTTCAAGAGGATATGGCCTTATATCTAGGCAATTTTGGCTGGACACCAGCCCAAATTCACGAGCGGATGCAAACTATTAGTCAGCAGCTGGGATTGTCAGAGTTAATAGATCAGCCCTTTAAGCGCCTTTCAGGAGGCCAAAAACAATTATTAGCGATTGCTGAAGCGTTAGCTGTGCAGCCCAAGCTCTTAATTTTAGATGAGCCGACCGCCCAATTAGATCCTGAAAATACCCAACAAGTTCTTCAGATTTTACAAAAGCTCCAACAACAAGATGTGACAATCTTGTTAATTACCCATAAACTAGCAGAATTGGCCTTGACTAAACGAGTATTGCTTTTAAATGCAGGTCAAATTACTCAAACAACAGCAACTGCAAATTTATTAACTGATTCTGAATTATTGCGTGTTAATCAGCTGCCGGTGCCGGATACCTTACAGATTGCTGAGCATCTTAGTCAGCTGACTGAACAACAGCTGTCGTTATCAAATCCCGAAATACCAGAGTTAATTCGGGTTATTCAGGAGAGACTATGTTAGAAATCAAGCACTTAAATTATCAGCCGCCGCAAAAAAGTCATTTTTTATGGCAGGATATTTCTGTGCGGCTGCAGACAAATAAAATTTACGGTTTGGTGGGAGTTAATGGTGTGGGCAAATCCACCTTATTAAACTTATTAAGTGGCTTAACTTTGCCATCTGCCGGAGATATTTATTGGCAGCAACAGCCTATTCATCAGTCAAAAACGGCTTTGCGGCAGTATTTGACGCAAGTGGGATACTGTCTGCAGGATGCTGATCATTTGTTTTTTAAGCAGACGGTACGCGAAGAATTAGAGTATCATCTGCAAGCAGATTTACAGTCAATAATTGAGCTATTGCAATTACAGCCCTTGCTAGAACGTTCACCTTTTGAATTATCTGGCGGGCAAAAAAAGCGCCTAGGCTTAGCCATTATGTTATTGCGTAAACCACAAATATTATTAGGTGATGAGATTACAGCAGGCTTAGATGCCCATTTTCAAAAAGTTGTGCTGTCACTGCTGCAGTCCTATCGGGATCAGCACCTGGTGGTTTTGGTAACACACAACTTGGAAGAGGCCTTACAGATGTGTGATGAATTATTATTTTTAGATAAGCAAGGTCTTCATAATTACCCAACCGCCCAAGTTGTCCAGCAGCCAGAATTATTTGCCCAATTTGGCCTGCTAAAACCGACAAGTTTGCATATTTGCCAACAATTAATTGCTGCGGGACTTTTGCCAGCGGCCACTTATTATCGTTCAAATAAGGAAATTGCCCAGGCCTTAGCGGCTCAATGGGATAAGGATGCGCACACATTATGAAATTAGATGGTCGTACGAAGTTGATAACTTGTATTTTTTTGACTTTGTTTATGTTTAGCTTTCATTATTACTGGCAATATGGTGTTATTATTGGTTTGTTTGTAATTATAGTGACAACCACCTTTAGTGCTGAGCAACGACAACAGCTGCTTCAGCATTGGAAGTTAGTGACATTTTTGCCGAGTTTGAATTTATTTGCGAATCTCTTTTTTGTGAATGGACCAGTTTTATGGTCATGGGGCTGGCTGCATTTGACTAATTTAGATTTGCAGATATTTATTCGAATTGCTTTATTATTAATGTTTGCTCTAGCTCTCACGATCAAAACTACGCCACAAGAATTGGCTTTGTCAGTCGGGAAAATCTTTCATTCTGTGTCTTTGGGCAGATATAATGGTGCGGGTGTGCCTTTAGTGATTATTATTATGGTGGCTTTTATTAATGAATTTCAGGCAACCTTTGTTACTGTTCAACAGGCGTACAAGCTACGCTCAAGCAGCAGTTCTAACCAACGTGGTTGGCAGCGAGTGAAAGAATATGCCTTTTTGTTGCAGCCGATTATTTTGATTTCAATGAAAAAAGCGGACCAAGTTGCAGATGCTTTAATTGCCAAGGGTTACCATCATAATTCCAGCTTATTTGATTATCAAGCGATTAAGTATCATGTTATGGATATAATGGTGTATTTAGTTTTAATATTAATTTTTGTCGGTAATTGGTATTTAGTGAAACATTTTTGAAAGTTAATTGTTGACTACCTGATGTAAAAGTGTATACTATATTTATCGCTACCTTGAGACCATTCTAGAATCACAACGGATGGAGGAATCAAGATGAAATATCAAGTACAATTAGACACTCAAAAACAACTATTTATTGTCGTTAATCCTAAGAATAATCGCAGAGCAACTGGTGCAACAATCCAGCAGGCATTAGCTGCCATGAATAATTAATAGCTAATTTAACTCCAACCCGATCGGGTTGGAGTATTTTTGTCTTGCTGCTAAAATCGGTTTCAGATATAATTGGCTTAAATCTCGCAATTTACTATTAAAGATACTCTTACTGTAATAGCAATGAAAATCCATCTTGGGGATGTGAAGTCATGAGACAGTTATTGCCAGCAAAAAAACGAACCGTATTAGCTGATATTTTGACTAGTTATCCGACTAAATATACGCAGCTAATGCTGGGCATTGAAAAAATCTGGGATATTTCATGCAGTATTAGCTTGATTTTTTGGGTGCTAAGCTGGGTGAAGATTAACCTCGAAGGTTGGAGCTTATTAACTGAAGTGATAGCAGGGCTTTCAGGTATTTTATTAGTAGTTGTGTGGATTTTAGATTTATGCCAGCGCCGCCATGGCAAGGAAAAAGGCAAATATTGGAATTATTGGTAATAAAAAAGGTCTCCTCAAGTTTTACAAACGGGAGACCTTAATTTTTATATTAATTATTTATTTTTTAAGTCGGCGATGGTATTAACATCTTTCATATAACTAGGAACCGCTAAACCGGTATGTGCGCCAGTTAAGTTTTGCCGAATTACTTGTACTTGATGGCGATATTTTTTGTAATAGAGACCTTGAGTTACTGGTAATTCACCGACAACACTGACATCGGCTGATTTAGAAGCCAAAGCACTCCACATAATGCCCACATCTAATTGCTTCAAAGTCACTTGATAGCCATGCTGTGAGAGAACTTGCTTAACGAGATTGGTAGCGGCCACTTCGTAGTCAAAGGCGGGGTAGACTAATGTAACTTCTTGACCTTTGCCGACAGGAACATCTTTTAACCAACTTTTGACCTGTTGCGGATGTTGGCGCAAGTATTCATTAATAGCCGTTTTAGTGTTCGTACCACGATTAATTTGCAGCATTAATGGCGTAGCCTCATTTAACTGCCAGTGGAAATTCTTGAAAAATTGATAAACTCCCGGTTGGTCTTTTTGAAGACCCAAACGAGCAATTGTCTGCATACTTTCCCCTTTACCAAAAACATGCTGGGGATCTTTAAGGAATTTAAGATGATATTTTTCAACCATCCAGTGTGGTTCCCAGGCTGTCACGACAATTGGCTGACGATTTTTGGTAGCCTTATCGAGGGTACTAATCATCGCTGCTGTGGAACTAGTCATTAATTGCCAATTATGTTTTTTTAACTGGTAAGAGTCTAAGGCTTGATCTGCCCGCCCCATAATGCCGGCTCCCGCTTCAATACCAGTAATAGTGTAATTAATTTGCGGGCCTACGGCTTTTTGGGAATTATAAGCGGGTAAACTGGCTCCGCTGCAGCCAACTAGTAAAGTTATAAGGGCAAGACTTAAAAATCCCAGTTTTAATTTTTTCTTCATAAAACCTCCTTAATGCTGATGGCGGTCTTGCGTCAACGCTTGGGTAATGCGATCGAGGATAATTGCCAAAATAACTACCGCTAAACCAGCAGCAAAACCGGCTCCCGCGTCATTACGACCGACAGCAAAATAAACCTGTGTACCTAAACCTAGTGCCCCAATCATCGAAGCAATTACCACCATAGATAGCGCCAGCATTAAACTTTGATTGATACCAGCCATAATAGTAGAACGAGCGAGCGGCAATTCTACTTTAATTAATTTTTGCCAAGCACTAGCACCATAAGCATCTGCCGCTTCGACTAAATCCGCAGGCACTTGCCGAATACCCAGATTAGTCATACGGACTGTGGGCGGTGTGGCAAAAATAACTGAAGCCAACACGCCGGGTACCATCCCAATGCCAAAGAAGGCTACCGCTGGAATTAAATAGACAAAAGCCGGCATAGTCTGCATAAAGTCTAAAATCGGATTAACAATCGTCTGCACGAGCGTTTTTTTGGCCATCCAAATACCTAAGGGAACACCAACCACAAGCGCAATTAATGTGGAAGTGAGAACCAAGGTTAAAGTTTCGGTCATATCATGCCAAAAGCCCAGATTCCAAATTAATAATAAGCCCAGTAATTCAAAGGTTAAGAGGCCCCATTTTTTGGTATGTCGCTTTTGCCAGTAAGTAATGGCCAGGACAATAATTATTAACACACCAACCGGTAAAATATCAAATACCCACTGAAAGGCGTTAATAATACCCTGAAAAAAGTTAGTAATACTATTAAAGAACCCACTAAACTGACTTAACCAATCAACTAAGGCATTAATCCAGTCAGCTAGGGGAATTTTAGGAATTTGTACTGCACTGATCATTGTCCAACCTCCTCACCAGCAATTGCTGCCAGTACTGAACCTCTAAGAATAATTCCTAATAAATGGTGTTGGTCATCTAAAACGGCATATGGAATAGGTGTTTTGGAAATTTTATCCATTAAGTCATTGATTAAAACATC
Source organism: Bombilactobacillus bombi (assembly GCF_013607485.1). Classification (GTDB taxonomy): domain Bacteria; phylum Bacillota; class Bacilli; order Lactobacillales; family Lactobacillaceae; genus Bombilactobacillus; species Bombilactobacillus bombi_A. The sequence goes on along the minus strand of NZ_SCHP01000008.1, from coordinate 32,123 downwards.
TGGCCCAGTAATCGGGACGTCAGTCTTCATCACGGAACGTAAATCTTTACTTTTCTTATGGATAAGGGCAGCTACATCATCGGAATCTACAAACCCCACAAAGCGATGCTCATCATCAACAACATAAATAGAGGAAATATCATTAATCCGCATTTGGCGCAAAGCTACGCGGGGACCCGATGTCTTAATATTAATCGTACTGGCTTTGGTCATAACACTTTTGACTGTCAAAGCCTTAGTCCGATCAACATCTTCAATAAAACGTTCTACATAATCATTGGCTGGATTAGTCAGGATAGTTTCAGGATCGCCAATTTGATCAATTGTGCCGTCATGCATAATTAAAATCCGATCACCAATGCGTAAAGCCTCATTTAAGTCGTGACTGATAAAAATGATGGTTTTATGCATTTTTTCTTGGATTTCTAATAATTGATCTTGCATATCCCGTCGATTTAACGGATCAAGTGCAGAAAAAGCCTCATCCATCAGTAAAATTTGAGAATCATTGGCCAAAGCACGCGCTAGTCCCACGCGTTGCTGCATCCCACCGGATAATTGATCGGGATACTGATCATCATAGCCATGTAAGTGGACCAATTCTAAAGCCTCATGAGCCTTTTGATTACGTGTTTGCAGATCAATGCCTTGAACTTCAAGACCATAACCGGCGTTTTGCAGTACAGTCATATTTGGGAAAAGGGCGAAATTTTGAAAAACCATACTGATTTTTTGTTGGCGGACTTGCCGTAGCTGTTTCTTATTCAGCTTCATAACATCAGCGCCTTCAATGAAAACTTCGCCACGCGTGGGATTAATCAGGCGATTGAGCATGCGGACTAAAGTAGATTTACCACTACCTGATAGTCCCATAATGACGAAGATTTCACCGGCCTGAACAGAAAAGTTGGCACGGTTGACACCCACTGTGGCGCCCGTGCGTTTGAGAATATCCGCCTTAGATACACCCTGCTGCAGTAACTTGAGGGCTTCACTTTTATGAGTACCAAAAATCTTAGTCAGATTGTGAACTTTAACTTTTGCTTCTTTCTCCAAACAAAAACCTCCTTCGGTAATTGGAGTAACAATGTTAAAAAGTTATATTACTAGTCTAACGTATTTAGACACTAAGTTCCAAGGATGTGCCAGGCTCACAAGTGTTCAAGACAGCATTTTTGTGGCGAATGGTGATGAGGTCAAGACTTTAAAGAAATCAAATTTTTCGCAAATATTTATGCATTTTGGTTATAATTTGTCATCATTTATTGATATTAGACAAGCCCAATGAGTCAGACTAAACTAGAAATACAGGTGATTTTTGAAATCACTATTTGTTATTAATAATTACTTGAGGACATAGAATATTACTTTAAAAGCGGCTTAATAATTATGTAAGTTAAAAATTATCCATTTAAAACCTCAAGTTGGTATACTAATGATATTCTGAAGATTTGTTGTTCTTGCAAGTGTACCTATGGCGGCAATATTTGGAGGGTGGACTTGAACCCTGCTAAAGGCTAAAGCGCTTTAATCACGAACTGCAACAGATTTTTCTCAAAATAAAATAAGTAGGTGTAAATATGTCTTCCAAAAAATATCTCTTTACTACTATTATAGTGGCGCTTATTCTTATTGTCTTCGGCAGTCAAGTCCACACTGCTTATAGTCAGCCAACCGCTGTCAAGTCCACACCCACGCTATTTTTACATGGTTGGGGCAGCAGTGTCCATGCTGAACAGCAAATGACCAATTCCATTAAGCGCGCGGGAATTTCTAACAGTATCACTCAGGCCTTGGTAACGCCAAAAGGTCAGGTCAAGTTGCGCGGACACATTCCTGCTAATGCTCACAATCCGATAATTGAAGTAGGTTTTCAAGATAATCGCAATACCAATTTTCATCAAGATGGCTGTTGGTTAAAAAATGTTATTGTAAAACTGCAGCGGGTTTATCATATTAAACGTATCAACTTAGTCGGTCATTCCATGGGTAATATGGCTATCGTATATTACTTATTAGATAATGCTTCTCAAAAGCATTTGCCTAAATTAGAACGTCAAGTAAATATTGCGGGGCACTTTGATGGAGTGTTAGGTGAAGGTGATCGACCTAATCGTTTAAAGTTAAACCGCCAGGGTCGACCTGATCATCTAGATCATAACTATCAAACCCTGATGGCTTTGCGTCAAAAATATCCACGTCACCAAGTTCGGGTGTTGAATATCTTTGGCGATAAGAAGGACGGTACCCATTCAGATGGTGATGTTTCTAATGCCTCTGCTCAATCTTTACGGTATTTAATTGGTTCGCGGGCTTTATCCTATCAAGAAATCAAAATCAGCGGTCGCAATGGTCAGCACAGTCGTCTGCATGAGAACAAGCAAGTGGACCGCATTTTAATGCACTTTTTATGGAATAAATAAAACGTCAATTAAAAAAACCGAAGCTCATAGGGTTTCGGTTTTTTGATATCTATTAAAATGATATTGCTTAATTAAAATCCAGCATCTTCTGGCGTAATAGTGTTGCGACCATCTGCCTTAGCTTTTTGAATTGCCCGGATGATGTCACTGTCACTAGCAGCTGCTTCTTGCACACCTTGTTCACGTAACTGTTTACGGGCTTTTTGAATATCAGCAGTAGTAATCTTTTGACCGTTAGCAGTAGGATTCTTGATGGCATCAGATTCTCCGGGCGCATGTTCAGCGTTATCCGCAGCAGCGGGCCGGTTAGTAGTAGCATGAGAAGTGTCAGATTTGAGATTTTTTACACTGGTTAAGAGCAGTTCATTGGCCTGTTGATAGAAGTCACGATAATATCTTTTGTGAAAATCTGTTTTTTCTAATAAGGCAACAACAAGTGTCTGGGCTTGCTTGTAATCTTGGCTGTCACTAGCTGTGGTCGCTTTTTCGATTTGGTTGCGGTATGCTTTGCGATGGTTTTGAATAGTGGGAATTAATTGGAGTAATTTGCGCGCACGAGCCTGCATTTTGCTGGAGCCATGGTCGTTATCTTTGACATCTTCTAGGTGATCTTTAGCTTCTGCCAAAGAGTAACGGTCTAGAGCCTTTTGGGCGCTATTCAAGGCTTGAGCTTGCTGTTGGTAAATTTTAGCTTGCGAATCATCAGGTTTAGCTGTCAAAGCCGCTTGATAATAGGCATCAGCGGCAGCAAAATTATTCTGTGCTACCGCTTGTTTGCCCTTGACCATTACACTCGAATAAATCTGTTGGTCATGATTAGCATTAGATTGCGAATTATGACAACCACTTAAGATTAAAATACTAGCCGCCAAGGCAATGAAGGTTGTCAGTTGCTTTTTCATCAATAAAACCTCCTTGAGTTTGTAATCATCGTTATTATAGCATGATTGTTCAGACCACACAGGGCTGCAATAAAATTGTAATCAGGCCGTAATCACAAAAAAAGCCCACCATAATAACTGTGGACTCTTTTGGTTGGCATCATATAAATTATGATTTATCTAATTATATATCAAAGACTAAACTTGCGTCTAGTTATTGGTAAAATTATTAGATCGCTGGATTGATAGTGGCTGAATTTGTAAAAACTATTATAATAGAAAATAAGCCTAGTGAAAGCAATTTACCATTTAAGTAAAATTACATAATTTGGAGGGGGAAACATGAAAGAAGCCCAAGCAATAATTAATTATATCGACATGCAAATGCAGCCGATTCGGCCACAAAAACTTTTAACGGGCGAAGTTGGTCAACCGGTGAAGTTTGATATTCCTAAAATTAGTGGTTATCGCTATGCTGTGCAGATGATTACCGGATTGAACGATGAACAAATTCCTACTTTTGTGGAACCTAATACAGTTATTAAGTATCAAGCAGATCGAACCTTACAATTTGAATTACGATATCAAAAACTGCCAACACCTCAGCCTAAGCGTGCTGATGCCAAACAATGGGTAGCTCAAGCTGACCACAAATTCTTGGTCAAATCCCAACAAGAGACCATTCCTGTTTTTGGTGATGACCAACAACAGCTCTTGCAAACGGTCTTGCAGCCAAATACCTTTGGCACTTACACCCAGCAAAAAGAAGTCGACGGCCAGGTCTATTATCTAATTGCACCGCACCAATGGGTGCGAGCTAGTGATGTAGTCTTAGTTGATGATAAAGCCAAGGTTAAACAGCCTAAGTTGTGGCAGGTCACGCCAGTTGATTATACAGTCATCGTCAAAATCCCCGACAACATGCAGGCAGTCTTGTGGCAGATTGATTCTCAATCATTGGCCCAAACTAAACTAGAATCACATCTAGTAGACAATGGAACAAAATTAAAGATTGATGCTGAAATTCTCATTGCGGGCGAGATATTTTATCACATTGTTAATAGCAACTGGATTAAAGCTAAGTATGTCAGCCGTGAGAATTAGCCGCTAAAAAGCCCACTGTTCTTAAAACAGTGGGCTTTTTAGTAACAACTAGTTCACAATCTCCATAATAAATTATGAGCAGGTAAAACCGAATACCAACATCTATTATAAACTGATTTATAAAAAAATAAACCTAATTGCTTGGATTAGTTCCGTTTTTTGTTTTTTAAACGTTACTAGGGGTGTAGACAATAATTGCTGGCCAGTAGTTAGCCTACCAAATTCAAGGAGGTAAGTATCATGAAAACAACACACAATTGGCTCAGTACCGCCGTTAATTATCAATTCGCCCAAGCTGGTAAAGTCGATCTCATTCAACAACATCTGGCGAATATGATTGCTAATCCCAGTGACGAACAAGTGATAGCTGTCGGAACAGCCTTAGCCAATTTAGGCAGTGATTTACAATTGGCAAGTGCCGATATCACTGTTCATTCCACCATTTTGGCAACTAATTAGAATATAAGGAGGACAATAATTATGCGCGTTTTACAATTAGGATTTCAATCAGAAACAGGTAAAAAACGGACTTTAGCATTAAAATATGTCGATCAGAACTTAGACGCTGAGCGCGTCCGAGCTCAAATGCAGACAATCGCTGATGCACAATTATTCATGCGGGACAATGAACAAATTTACTTTAAGCCCATTTCGGCTAAATATGTCGAAACTAACGAATTACCCTTGTTTTAATAATTAAAAAATAATGATAACCTACTCCAAACACCTCGGCAAAATTACCGAGGTGTTTTTGTGAATTAATAAAATTAACAAATATAAGTTTTTTAAAAATATAGTTTTTAATGATTAATAACAGTATACTGAAGTAGTTTGTATTATAATAAATAGTAATCTTAATTAAGAGGTAAAATGAATGAAAACTCATAAAATATTACATGGAATAACAGGTGTCTCACTTTTAATGGCTATTGGTTTGATGACTAATGTTCGTTCAGCCAAGGCCAATGCGAATGACTTTAACTATAATGTTGCTACAGTATCCAAACTTCCAGCAGCACATTTGTATACAGACGACGGTGTATTTAAAGTTTCACGCCTATTAGTTGCGAAAAGTGACTGGCGTGTGGGCCAAGTTAAAATAATGAATGGACATTACTTTTACCAAGTATCTTCCCATGAATGGCTCAGGGATGACGATAGTTATACCAATTTTAGTCCCCAAAATGTTAATAATGAAGGACAATTGTTAGGTACCATTATTAGTAAAGCACCAGTTATCTTTAATAATTCATCGCGAAGCTATCTTAAAGATAATACACGTTTTCCTGAAAAATCAGTATGGAAAGTATCCAATGTCGTCAAAAACAAGCATGGCGAATATTTCTTCCGTATTTCTACTAATGAATATATTTCTGATCAATATATGAGATCTAGTCGCCCATTACAGAATAGTGATGTTAAATATATAGCTGATTTTGGAATTGTTGATAATTCAGATTCTAATAAACCTAATAATGTAACTCCAGTAAACAATAATGATCCTGAAACAATCAGTGAATCTATTTATTCTGCTATTAATACTGAGCGCAGCCAAAGGGGACTTGCTCCTTTACACCATCATGCTGGATTAATGAATGCAGCAGCTACGAGGGCACAAGAGCAGGCAAAAATTTTTGGTAGTGTACGCCCCAATGGACAAGATTGGACAACAATTTTAACACAACAAATTTATCCCCATACACAAAACAATTATAATGAGATTGTTAACTATATCCCTGATCAAAATTCAACTCTTGAGCAGATTGTAGCGCTAAATATGCTGAAGTTTCATAATTTTTCTTCTCAATATGCAACTCTTATCAATCCTGATTTTACAGATATAGGCATTGGCGTTTACCTAAATAAAACTGCTAATCGATACTATGTTGTAGAAATTTTTGCAAATCCAGGCAAGTAAAAGTATAAGTAATAGATTTACATTTGTTCTTAGTTGAAAGCAGGACTATGACCTAATTAGTCACAGTCCTGCTTTGTTATGTTTTCTATTAATCAAAAATAGGTTATTAAATAAGATGGTATTTAAGAATATGATAATATTTGCAATGATAATTGTAGTTCCAGTAGCTTGCATGCAGTGAATAATAGTTTTGGATAAATTTAATTGGCAAGTTCTAATGTTACTTGCTAAAATTTGGGATATTAATATTAAAAAAGCACCAATAAATAAAATAACCCAATAAACAATATTAACTATATTTTTTTTCATTTCGTAGCTCCCAATCTTAATTTTAGTAAACATTATGGAGGATTTTATGCTGATTAGTAAGTTTAAATGGCGTTGGTATTGCATTTTGGCAATAGAATACATATTTATTTTTATCTTAAGCTTAAAAACACCATTGTATGCAGATGATTTATTAGAGACAAAATTGTCACTAATTAAAATTATTCAGCTAACTTGGCAAGATTACTGTGTCGGTGGTAATGGCCGTTTTTTTGGGCAATTAATATATCGAATATTAGATAATGTCCCCCTTCTTATATTTGCAATATTAAATGCAGCAGTTTTTTGTTTATTGACATTTTTAATTTTTATAATTAGTGTTAAAAAACATCATTCCATAAAAAAATATATCATATTACTAGCACTTTTAATTTTTAATATTCCTGCTTTTGGTCAAACGGTTTTGTGGAAAGCGGGTGCAGGTAATTATCTTTGGCTGACAACTATTATTTTGCTATATTTAATTGGCAACTTTAGTGAAGAATTATGTAATACAAAACAGACAAAACGCTGGGCATTTTATATAATGCCGTTTTTGAGTTTTATAGCAGGCTGGGGAAATGAAAATACGTCTTTTGCAGCAATTATATTAAGTATATTTCTTATGTTTTATAGACAAGCAATCTTAAAAAAATCGTTTTCAATTAGAAAAGTTATTAATTTTGTTATATTAGTAATTGGATATTTGTGCTTATTATTTGCTCCAGCAAATCAAAAACGGACATCAGGGCAGATCACAATTTTTAATTCTAGTAATCAACCGTATTTTGCTAAAGTATTTAACGGCTGTATAAATGTAATTTTAACAATTTCCCATTATTATCTAGGATTATTAATTTTGACTGCATTAATGGTTATAATAATGAAAACGTACTATTTTAGTTTGTCTAAAACAGCTATCTCTTTATTTTTTATAATAGCTGGTGGATTAGCAATTATGGCCTTAGTAATTGCACCAATTTATACCTGGGATGGTGGCCGTGCTTATTTTGGTGGAATAATCTTTTTACTTATTGCGGTTTTAACACTTTTGCCTGACAATTTGGATTATTTTTTGCGTATAAGAAAATTTTTAGGTGAAGCTATCATGTTAATTATATGTATTGGTAGTATTTTCTATGTAAATTGGGGAATTCACGATTGGTTTCAATCATCACAGGCAATTTATCAGCGTTATGAATATATCAATCAGCAACTTCAGCAGGGTCATACAACCGTAAAGATACCGCCACTAAGTTATTATCCAAAGAGTAAATTTTCCGTTAATTATGGTATGCCCGATATTTCCCAGAAATCCGGTGAGTATATGGATGAATATTTTTATCATTATTTTTCGGGACTAAAGAAAATTAAACATTAATAACATTTTCCGAAGTTCGATATTTTCGAATATTGGGAAACGCTTGCTGATTTTTGCCTTTTAGACCAAAGTGAGTATAATAGAACAATTATAAACCTAAGCAGGGAAGGGGGCCCAATTAATGGATTTACATTTGTCACTTTGGGAGATTGTCTTGCGCTTGGTTCTATCAGTCTTATGTGCTGGCGTCATTGGTTATAATCGTCAGCAAAAGAATCATTCCGCTGGTATTCGCACCCATATTCTAGTCTGTGTCGGAGCTTGTATTATTGCCATGATTCAAAAAGAAATTGGCTTTAATGCTTTGCTTATGGCCAGCCGCTACCCCCAGTATTCCGGAGTTATCCGCGCTGATGAAGCTCGTCTAACGGCCCAAGTTGTTAGTGGTGTCGGTTTCTTAGGTGCAGGGACTATTTTGGTACATCATCAAGTAGTCCGCGGCTTAACCACGGCAGCCAGTCTGTGGACCGTAGCTGGGTTAGGCTTGGCTGTCGGGATGGGCAATTATGATATTGCCATTGCTGGAACTGTCGTAATCTTCTTAGTATTGGGAGCTTTAAAGCGGATTTTGCATATTACTCCTGTTAAAAAAATCATGATTCAATACCGTCACAAAAAAGAAACCAAAATCTTTATTCAAGACTACTTTGATGAACATGATATCGTGGTGCGGGATGTCAACTTTAACGTCGATCAAGCGGACGCCAATAATCATATCTACACTAACGTCTATGATATTGAGATTCCTAATAAGATGAACTATGCTGATATCATCGAGGATATATCAATGAATGAAAATGTAATTGCCATCAAGATGGTGAGCGTGTAGGAGGTATTATCCATGGATAAATTTACCCAAATTCGTCAAGAAATAGCCGCTAAAAAGGCCGATGCCTTGTTAGTGAGTCGGCCAGCCAATCTTAGTTATTTATTAGAATTTACTGATTATGAAGGCTTAATCATCATTACGCCACAGCAGGTGTATTTATATACTGATGGCCGCTTCTTTGCCGAAATTAAGGCCTTAGTTCCTCAGTTTGTAATTGTTGATCGCGCTCAAATTAGTTTGGTGCAGTTTTTAGTGCAGCAACAAATCCACCAGCTCATCATTGAACCAGATTTTTTGAATGTCAGCACCTTTCGCCAGCTGAACCATCAGAGTTGGCAGTTGCTTGATTCCAGTAATCTTGTGGAAAAAATTCGCATGGTGAAAACCTCCGCTGAAATTGCGCGCGTTCAAAAAGCGGCTCAAATTGCTGATCAAGTTTTTGAGGAGACTCTTAATTATCTTAAACCCGGCGTCAGTGAATTAGCCGTTGCCAATGAAATGGAATATTTGGGTAAAAAATTAGGCGCGAGTGCGACTTCATTTGCCACTATTGTAGCGTCAGGAATTCGTTCTGCAATGCCTCATGGCAGTGCCAGTGATAAGCTCATTGCCGAACATGAGTTAGTAGTATTGGATTTTGGCTTTGTCTATCACGGTTATGATTCTGATATCACCCGCACCGTCGCTGTTGGCAGCGTCAGTGAAGAACTGCAAGAAGTTTACCAATTAGTACTGGCTGCCCAACGGGCAACTATTGACCAAATTTATTTAGATCAGCCGTTGAAGGCTATCGATGCTTTTGCCCATGATTATATTGCTCAGCGTGGTTATGGGCCTCAATATATGCACGGTACCGGTCACAGTGTGGGTCGAGAATGTCACGAATATCCAACATTAAATGCTGCCAGTACAGAAGTGTTGCCAGCTCAAATGACTTTTACTATTGAACCCGGAATTTATCTCCCTCATCAAGGTGGTGTGCGTATTGAAGATGACCTTTATTTAGATAATACCGGACAGGTACACATGCTCACGCAAGCTAGTAAAGACTGGATTGAACTTTAATAAGTTATTTAAATATAGCAGTTTTAGCTGGGACATTATGTCCCGGCTATTTTTATATAGGAATTGTCTACCTTGCAATACCGAACAAATGTTCGTATAATAAAAGAGTAGTTAGGAAGTAAGGAGGCAATTATATGGCATTACAAACAAAAAACGCCTATCTTGTAACTTCAAGACAGACGTCTAGCACAGTTCTAAAACGCATCACCCGCTTGGTAAATGCAAAGTTAATGGACGACACTCCGATAACCACCAAGCAATTACTGGTAATTCTGGCAGTCTCACCAGTAATCTGGGTAACCTGCATTTTAGCCACCGCAGCAATTCTACTACTATAATAGCATAGTGTGACTAAGTAATTAGCTGTAAACATCGCATTTTTATTTGCACTTGTATTTAATGACCAAAACAAGTTATAATTTGAAGGTGAACCATAATCGTCAGGTGTTTGCCTGAAGTTTATGATGATGTTTGTCACTAATGCTGATACTTGAGAATATGACTATTAAGATTAGTTCATTAAGGATATTCATACTGGCTGAAAGTACCCTTAATATTTCTCAATTTTATGTTGGAGATATCTCTTCGAAGACCCCCCTAAACATCATCATGCAAACACCTCTCCCCCAATACATTTGGTTTACGTTAAAAAGTACTGATGCAACAGCTATCAGTACTTTTTTAATGCCCTATTCTGATATTAATTCAGAAAGTTTGCGTTTGTGTTACACATTGCTTACAAGTATTGTTGCCATTATTATTACTTGTTAGAATGGTAGAGGTAGGTTATCAAAAGGAGAGGTTTAAATGGATTTAAGACAACGGATTATCCGTTTGTGGAAGCCGATTGTAGGTTTAGTAGTATTTTTGTGTAGTTTGAGTTTTGCTCAGACTGCGCAAGCACAAACGATTAATGAATACATTGAGCAGAATAATATTCAGCCCAATGAGATTCATCAAGTTAATGGAACTTTTGACCAGAAGTTTGGTTATCGCAATGGTGTTGGCAAGCCAGAGGGTGTAGTTATTCATGAAACAGCAGATTCCAATGCTTCAGCCTGGGATGAGGTTACTTACTTTAACCGGGAGTGGCCTAATATTCAAGCATATGTGCATGCTTTTGCTGATGCTAATAACATTTTACAGATTCATAGTGCTGACTATGGTGTCTGGGGAGCTGGTCCTTGGGCTAATAGTCGGATGATTCAGATTGAATTGTGTGAGGTCAATAATTATGACGATTTCGCACGTTCCGTCAATAACCAAGCATATTTCACTGCTGTAATGTTGAAACGTTACGGTTTAACTCCATCATTAGCAGATGAAAGAGGTTACGGCACCATTTGGTCTCATAATGCTATTAACCAATATCATCCAAGTGCTGGTGGTCATACTGATCCGATTGGCTATTTTAATAAATGGGGCTACACAATGTGGCAGTTCTATCAATTAGTACAGTATCATTATGGCAGGCTTAATGATGATAATTCAGCCAATAATACCCCGGTAGCTGAAGATAACAGCGATAAGGGTGTTATCAAAGTGCTAGATAGTTTGAGTGCTACCCACTTGTATAAATTAGGTGATGATGGAGTAACAATGACTTGGAAGCCATCACGTTTAGTAAGTGGGGGCTCTAGCTGGCTAACTGATAAAACCACGACTTATGATGGGCATACTTACTACCGAGTATCCAGCAATGAGTGGGTTTTAGATAATCAATGTACAGTAACCCGTGCCATACCAAATAAATAGTGCTAATAAAATGTCAGCTAATAAAGCTGGCATTTTTATTTTTAACGCCAAAATTTTTCAATAAAGTTAAATTGCTGGCGAAAACGATAATATTGAGGATGTTGATCAATAAGTCGATCAAATCCTTTTACATAATTGCGAAAGGGCACATGTTGCCGTAATTGACTTTGCTGGCCAGAAAGCCACGCAGAATTACTGGTTCTAATTTCATTAACATAATGATTAGTACTCATAATTGTTAAAGTATGTAAAGCTAATGCTGCTGTAATTAGTAAAATAATACATTGATACCTTGGTTTAGAGAATATCCTTTGAGAAGAAAGATAAGTTGATATTAAATAATTAGCTAACGTAATAGCAGTTAAGAGCATAAATATATAATTACAAAAATACTCACGAATGCGTAAAGGATTATTAATTATAAAAAAGGGAGCAATAGACAAAAAACCAGCTAATTGAAAAGTAATAATCTTATAACGATAAGAATTTGGTAAGAATAGTAGAGCAATTATAAGTATCAATAACCAAAAGCCAGTCATGACTATACTATCAATTATAGCAATTTGTCTGGGTAAATTTTGAATAATAAAGATATCATTAATTCGCTGTTGAATATAATTACTAATATAGATTAAATAGCCAATAAAAATTACAGTAAGACCACTGATAACAACTCTTACCATTAAATTAGTTGAGTGCCATAATAGCCCTAAAACGAGCAGTGCTAAAACTAAATTTAAACCGATATTAAAAGTTAAAAAATAAAAATGTGTCTGATAAATATAATTGTGGATTATCTGATTAAAACTAGTAACTAATTGCCGGTAATTATTAGTATGAAGATAATAAGAAGGATGAGCTGCCATGATGGCTGCGCCTATTAGTGCTCCAGCCAGTCCATAAATATTAAAACGATAAACATGCTTTTGCTGGAATTTTTGCCATCCTATAATTACTATTATGAAAAACAACTGTAAAAGGGTCATACTTTCGAGGAATAATTGTCCCACTAACATGATCAGCAAGGTTAACCAGCACAATAAAAAATTATCATGGTGTGGCTGATAATTCAGGTAAAGTAACCACAAAATTGTAATCATCGGGGGAACATAGTTCACGAACCCGGCATTCCAAGCCAAAACATCTGTAAATAATCCCGTAGGTAATAAAGTAGTACCTAAGATTCCTCCTATAAAAGATATTAAAGTACAATCGCCGAGCTTATAAATTAACAGCAACAGCATAGTACAACAACTAGCATAGACTAACATCGCTAACAATAAATGACGCGTAGTAAAAATCTCTAAAAGATTACCTAAATAACGTCCATTACCTGAACCTCCATAAATTGGCAGATTAGGTGCAACAAAATTATGAGTTAGCAAATACTGTCCATGTTCACCCCACCAAAAGAAATCATCGCCACCAAGAATCAAAAAATAGCGGAAAATAAAAAAATAAATAAAAACTGGGATAAATAATAGTGGTGTTTTTAATTGCAGTTTCAATGCTAAATATCTCCTAAATAAATTATTTAATAACTATTATTTTAGCAATTATTTTTAAAAAGTAACTAGTGCAATTAAACAGTTCATCATTTGCGGTCAACAGGGCAAAAATGGTGCTAAAGGCCACTAATTATTGCAGGAATATGACAAAAACATTACGGAACTAAGAAAAAAAGGCAATTTAAGTGATTAACGCTTGCAAATGGGCGACTTTGAGTTACAATACTAGTTGTTGGTATTGAGATATCAATAGCTAAGAACAAGGATGATAAAGCGCTGGACGACTACCAATTAACATCATTCACAGCGGAAAATATTTTGAATAATTGTCAATCCTGTGTTATATTAGTTATGGTATCAAAATTATAAATTATGAGATTATTCGAGGAGGAATACCACAATATGAAAAAATCTTCATTAATGGGTGCTAGTGTTGTTGCTGCTGCTTTATTAGCTGCTGCACCAATCGCTGCCCCAGTTGCAAATATTGCATCCGGTACACAAGTTGTTAAGGCTGCAGTTGATACAAATACTGCTGAAGTTGCTCAAAAAGTTAAAACAATGGGTACTTCTACAACTGTTTCTGGCAATATTACCAGTACAGCTACTAAAGGCAGTTTTCACCATTTTTATAACCAGTTAGGTTGGATAGATCAATTAAAGGATTTAAGAAATAATTTAACAGAATTTAACACCAGTTCTTCTTCATCACCTTCTAATCCATTGCAATTGTCTAACCAAAATATTACTGTTGCTGCTGGTGGAGCTAGTGACTTTTTAAGCTACTTTTTTGCGGGTAATCAACAAGTTAGTTTAGGTACCCCTCAAAATGAAACTGCGGCAAGGCATATGTATTACACAATGCAATTTGATTATAGCAATGCTATTAATACATTAGCTTTTCCAATTAGAACAACGGAAGACGCATACCGCGCACGTACTGACATGTCAATTAATGGTGGTACTGTTACAATGTCTGTTCAACTTTATGATGGCGCAAAGAATAGTCTTGGTGATGCTGGATTATTAAAGAGTACTGTTAGTTACAAGACTAATAATCAGCGTGCTGCATACGTAAATTATAATTCCACTTTATCTGCCAAAGTAGGCGATAGTGCTAATATTTATGGTCTTTCTAACTCATTTATGAATGCTAACGGTAATATTAAGAATTATAATGGCGATGATATTACCATGGCTGCTTATAATGCTGGTGCTATTTCCGCAACCCCATTAAGAAGTACAAATTACCACCCAGGTAATACAGGTATTATAGATGGTAATTTTGCTAAGACCGGAACATATTACCAACAAGTAATTGTTAATTTGCCTAATGCTGGTTTTAATGCTGGTGCTAATCCTGAGGATTGGGCTAATGCTGCTGCTAATGGCTTAATTACTGTTAATGGCCAAGCTCCAAGCACAACCAATGCTGATGCTGATGTATATTTAGTTACAGGTGCTAATCATTCTACTGTAGTTGATGGTAGTGCTAGTGCTTTAACACCAGGTACTTTAGTATTGAAGCGGACAGTTAATGTTACAGCTGATAATGGAACTTACAAGGATGAAAAAGTTAGCGGTGTTGTAACTGTTAATGGTGGATCCGATACTACAGCTCCATTATATGACGAAGATGGAAACGTCAAAGTTAGCCGTAATTTAGCTGGTGGTTCAAGATGGAAGACTGATGTTCGTCGTACAATGAACAAGAATGGTAAAGCCTTCTACCGTCTATCAAGTCATGAATATATTGCTGCTGACAAGGTATCATTTGAAGAAGCTAGTGCTGCTGCAGCAACAACTCCTTCTAGCAATAATGGTGCTGTTATTACTGGTAAGGTAGAAGTAACAGATATTCCTTTGAATGTTATTCGTCCTAATGGATCAGCAGGCATGCTTTCAACATTATGGAAAATTGATGGCAACAGCATGGTATTGAAGCCTTCACGTAATCTTGCTGCAGGCTCCCCATGGGCAGTTAACAAGAAAGCTGTTGTTAATGGTGTAACCTTCTATGCTGTATCAGGCAATGAATGGATGAAAGCTGACGATGGTCATCTTGAAAAATAATTGATTTTATTTTAAAAAAGCTTACTTTTAAGTAAGCTTTTTTTTATTTATACTTGTATTCTTACCTTCTTCATGATATATTATATATATCGTTTGTTGGTGAAAATGGCTGTCCTTAGGACAGCCATTTTTGTATTATTAATTAATTAGATAATAGGGGAAATAATGATTCTTAAACACCGATTACGTTGTAGCCTAAGTACTAATTTTTTTATCTTTATATTAATTACGTTAGTTTTTCAATATTTCTATGTGAAATATCGTAGTTTACCTGGCGGCGATGATTTGATTTTTCATTATGCAAGGTTACAAGAGTTGCTAAGCACTTCTAATTTTCCTGTGATTGCTACATATGGTTTTGGAAATACTGGTAATTTGGTGAATGTCTTTTATCCTGTCCAGTTTTTGTATCCTTTGGTATGGGCAATTAAACTGTGGAAGCATCCAGTATTATTCATTAATTGTTGGTTATCAGCGTTTCATTTATTAACTCTATTTAATTGCGATTGGATATCTCGACGGTTTAATAAACCGTATTGGTTTCGCTTAGTTTTTGCTGTAGTTTACACTTTTTCTTTTTATCGACTGCAAGATCTTGTTTCTCGGGCTGCTTGGGGAGAATACTTGGCAACTGCTTTTTTGCCGCTAGTTTTTGGCGGATTTTATTTGGTATTGCATCAACAAGGTGGGCGCTGGCTTTTATTTATTGGGATGATTGGTTTGCTCTTTAGTCATGTATTAACTACGGTTATGATGATTTGTCTGTTACTGCTCTGGCTAATAGTGGATATTATTTTAAAACGTGATATTAACTGGAAGATGATCCAACATTTATTGCAAGTAGGCCTAGCGCTCTTAGGCGTTGGATTCATTTTTTGGGCTCCATTTTTGCAGCATTACTTGTCTACGCCAACGGGAATTCAGGCCACCCAAATTCATTTCTCTGTCTTAAAGCCTCTTTCTTGGTCAGCTCAGTGGCTGGCTATAAGCCATAATCAGATGATTACTGCTACTTCTGGCGCTAATACCGTAGGTCCCTTGATTTTAACTTTATTAATAATTAATGTAATTATATTTATTTTACATTGGCCTTATTTTAGCAGCAGCAATTGGCTTATTTTGGGCAGTGGAATTATAGCCTTCTGGCTAACGACGCCTGCTTTTCCTTGGCGCTGGCTGCATGGATCTTTTATTAATGTAATTCAGTTTCCGTTTCGCTTTAATATCTTTGCAACTCTGGCGGTAAGTTGGTGTACAGCTCAATCTTTGAGTTTGCTATCTTCTAAGAAGGTTAAAAAGGCTTGGACATTTATTTTGTTAATTATTACTTGTGGTTGTGGCTTAACAGCTATACATCAATATTTGGCTTGGCCGCTTCAGAGCCCTAACCAACAGCCGCTTACGGAAGCTAATTTTTCCCATTATCGTTATCCTGATCAGGCGCCTAATGATTATTTTCCACGCCAAGCTTTAAAATCGCTCAATCAGTGGCAGTATCACTGGGCGCGAATAAATGGACGTCAAGTGCGTTTATTTGGTGTTCCTCATGCCAATAGTGTATCTTATCGATATCATTCTAAAGTCGCAGCAAATACTTTTGATTTGCCAGTATTATGTTATTCGCGAAGCAATTACCAGGTAACTAATAATGGACATCCGCTAGCTTATTATTTTTCTAAACGAGGTACCATTGCTTTGAAGACACGAACTAAAGATAATTTAATTACTGTGCGTTATTGTCCTACTCTGATTGATCGCTTTAGTTGGGTGGTATCATTAGTTTCGTTAGGCTTATTGGCGCTTTTATTGTTGCTGCAACAAAGGTTAAATAAATTTTAATTTTCATTTATGATTTGGTTATAGGTTTGTATAGTATCTTCATTCTGTGCTATATTAAACTTAGTTTAAGATATTATAAGCTTACTGAGAGGAGCAATAAATATGAAAAATAGGTCATTGATGGGTGTTAGCGTCGTCGCGGCAGCTCTGTTAGCTGTTGCTCCAATTGCAGCCCCAGCTGCTTTATTGAGTAGTACACAAGTGGTTCAAGCAGCAGATACTGATGATAAAGATGCTTTACAGACAGCTTTGAAACATATTACTGATACATTTAAAGATACGACTTTACCTAACTTAGATGGAGCTAGATTCTTAGATCAAATTAAGCCTGTTTCAAAAGAAAGCCAAATTGGCGTTTTTGATAAGAATATTGCTGGTTCTTTCCAAGGAGAAGTTCCGATTTTTGATAAGGATGGTAACTTTGTTATTGGCAGCGATGGCGAACCAATGACAGAGGTTAAAAAGACAGCCTTGATTAATGATCCCCTTTTGAGTGGGATTTTTCAAACAGGAAGCAAGTATAAAGACTATGCTTTATCTAGTAAAGACATTAAAGCTATAGAGGATAATCATGTTATCTTTAGTTCGGAAATTTCTGTTAATAAAGGTAATGGCGATAAGGTAATTTTAGATCCAACCCAGATATCTAAATTTGATCAAGCAATAGAAGATATCAAGGATGGTACAGGTACTATTAATCTTACTTATACCTTCTATACTGTCGATAAGTCTAATAATGTGGTTCAAGTGGGACAAAAGACCGCTCAAGCCCGTTATCAAGCCCCATCGAATATGAGTAAGGGTCTTAACTTTAATATTCTCAAATCAGAAACAGAGAAAGCTGCAAAAGTAAATGCACCCGTATCTGATTATTTAGGTAGTAGTGATTACAGTGATATCCAATTCTTTGATCCTGATGATTCATCTAAGGATATTACTGAACAAGCAAAGGGATATATTACATTTGATTCTAATCTTGTCGATGAGCAAGGACAACCTGTTACCGGTGATAAGCTGACTAAGCCAGGTATTTATAAGCGTAAAGTTACGGTTAATTTAAGAGACTTGATGGGTCAAACGGGTAAAGCTTCAGCACCAGTTTATAATTATGATAAAGCTTTAGCAGATGGGAAGATTATTTATAACGGTAAGACCCTCAAGGATAAAACTGATAATTTTGATCCGCAAACTGGAATCTTCACTTATTACCGTTCGGTTACGGTAACTGACGACAAGAATAAGCCAGCTAATACTGACCAAGATAAGAATAAGCCAGCTAATACCGACCAAGACAAGAATAAGCCAGCTAATACCGACCAAGACAAGAATAAGCCAGCTAATACCGACCAAGATAAGAATAAGCCAGCTAATACTGACCAAGACAAGAATAAGCCAGCTAATACCGACCAAGATAAGAATAAACCAGCTAATACCGACCAAGATAAGAATAAACCAGCTAATACCGACCAAAATAAAGGAAATCAGTCTTCTGATAAAGATACTAATACTGAAAAAAATCCAGCAAAAGTTACCGAAGTATCAAAAGATGAACAGGTTAATGGTGTTGTAACAGTTAATACCGGTAATGTCTCTAGTGTTGCTCAATTATATGATCCTCAGGGACGGCCAATTATTGATCGGGCATTGCCAGCTGGAAGTTCTTGGGTAACAGGATATAAGCATATAATTAAGGGTGTTGCTTATTACCAAGTATCAACTTCAGAATACGTTAAAGCTGATCGAGTAACTTTCCAAGATAAATCTGCTCCTGCTATTACTGTCGGAAACATTTCTGGAGCCCCTATCGTTAGTGACATTCCATTCAATGTCTTTTGGGTAAGAAGTGCTGGTTACACAGCATTATGGAAGATTTCTAATGACAGACAAAGCATGATTGTTAAACCTGACCGTTTTGTCGCTCAAAATACTCCATGGGCTACTGATAAAAAAGCGGTTATTAATGGACAAACATTCTATCGCTTGTCAACTAATGAATGGATTAATAGCCAATACGGCAGCTTGGAACGCTAATAATTTTAAAAGATAGTGTTTGTTTTTAGATATACAAACTAGAATTTCAGTAATGCTGATTTTTATATTCAGAAATTTATTTTTAAGGATTGGGATAATAATTTTCTCAATCCTTTTTGTATTTCACTTCTATTACAAATACTTAATAACGGTTGTAATTGGCTAATTTAGCCGTTATTATTAAACAGTAATCTAACAGGAGGGATTTATTTGAAGAAGAATATATTAACGTCGGCTTTAATCGCCACTGTGCTGGCTGGCGGCACACTTTTACCTCTAGCTAATTTAACTCAAGCAGCAACTGATGCAGATATAGCGCATCCTTCTGCTACTGCAACCCCTGCTTGGTCCGCTAAAGCAGTAACTTATTCTGCTCCGATTAGTAATGAACAACAATTTATACAAACTATTGCTCCAGCCGCTCAAAAAGCAGCACAACAATCAGGACTGTATCCATCAGTTATGATGGCTCAGGCAATTCTTGAAAGTGGCTGGGGTACTTCAGCTGCAAGTCAAGCCCCTAATTACAATTTTTTTGGTATTAAGGGTGACTATAATGGCGCTAGTTTTAATATGCCGACTCAAGAATGGAGTAAAGATAAGGGCTATTACACAATTGATAGCTATTTTAGAAAATATCCAAATATGGAGGCTTCATTTGCGGACAATGGTAATAAATTACGCAATGGTGTGAGCTGGGATAGCAGTTATTATCGTGGTACTTGGCGTGAAAATGCTGCCACCTACCAAAACGCTACTGCATGGCTTCAAGGTCGTTATGCCACTGATCCAAGTTATGCTTCCAAATTAAATAAATTGATTGAAACTTATAATTTAACTCAGTATGACAATATTGATAATAATACTATGGGAGAAGTTGCTTCTTCTAATGCCGCAAATGTTCAAAGTGGCAATTTTGTAGTTAAAGTCAAAGAAGATCGTGATGTCGCTCATCTTTACACTCCCTTAGGTGTTGCAAAGCCATCTCGTGTGGTAATGGCTGGCAGCAGTTGGGCTTCAGATCAGGTGCGTTTGATTAATGGTCAAAAGTTCTTTAGAGTGTCTACTTATGAATGGATAAGCTCTAATGATGTTATCCAAACCCGTTAAAAAGTTTGGTAATAGCTTATAATTTATCGTCATTTGTTGAGTTGTTTTCTCTTGGCTAACGTAGAAGGGGTCTAGGACAATGTTTGTCCCGGACCCTATTTTTTGATATCTAAATTTGTAGTATGATAATTGTAAAAATTAAGGTGGGGCAGATGTTTGAAAACTCATAACAGGTATATCTTTTTAGATTTAATTAGAATTATAGCAATGGCGCTTGTAGTGATGGCCCATAGCTTTGTTGACAGTAATCAGCAGCCACACAATATTTTGGCGCATACTGTTATATATTTTACGGATTTGGCAGTTCCTTTATTTTTTATGATTAGTGGCGCTGTCATTTTAAACAGCAAAAAAACGTTTGATTTGAAATATTTATTCAAAATCCGTTTGCCGCGGATTCTTATACC
Organism: Bombilactobacillus bombi; assembly: GCF_013607485.1. Classification (GTDB taxonomy): domain Bacteria; phylum Bacillota; class Bacilli; order Lactobacillales; family Lactobacillaceae; genus Bombilactobacillus; species Bombilactobacillus bombi_A. The sequence goes on along the minus strand of NZ_SCHP01000008.1, from coordinate 11,493 downwards.
TTTTATAATGTGGGAAATTATTTCAGCAGTGGGTCTTAAGTATTTAAGCAATCAGAGTTGGCATCATGCACTGGGGACATTAATTTATATCTACCATACGCCTGTTTTAACAGCCTTTTGGTTTATTTATCCTTTAGTTTTGTTTTATTTATTGTCACCATTTATTAAGGCAGCGCTAGATCATCTGCCACATGTAATTATTGGTTATTTATTAGGCTTATGGTATCTTTTGGATGTTGTTTTTAAAAATTTAAGCCTTTATTTATCTGCGCCATGGAAAACAATTTTTACAGTATTTCCTCAAGGACAATTTAACTGGTTCACCGGTTATTTTGGATATTTTATTTTAGGATATTTATGCTTAAAATTAAATAATCAAAAATCTTCCGCAGTTTTTACAATAGGTGGCTTTACTGGTGCGGTTATATTAGTTAATTTGTTAAGCCCATGGCTGCAAAATAATTACGTAGATATTATTAATTTAGTTATTAATCTTATCTTGCCTTTTTTTGTAGTGGCCGTTTTTTTGACTTTGAAAGCACAGGAAAATCATCTTAATAAGCAGCCAGTGAAAGTACGTTTAATTGAACATTTTGCAGCTTTATCGTATGGAGTTTATCTTTGTCATGGAATGGTAATTTTATCACTTAATAAATTTTGGCCGCAATTACAGGATTTTGGATTATTTGTACTCGCCTTTGTGATAACTGTGGCAGTGGTGCAGATAATTAATTTGTTGCCACCACTGCGCAAGATATTATCTTAAAATAATATGATTTTTTGTAAATTTATCTTTAAATGGGATATCAAATGTGGTAAATTTAAGTTGGATTGTGAATATCCGAATACTTAGGAGGTTACTTTAATGAAAAAAAACATTTTAAGAAATGTTAGTTTAACAGCAGTTGCATTATTGGCTGCAGCACCAGTTATTACTACTTCTGCTACAGTAGTCGCAAATGCATCTGAGGTTCAAACACGTGAAAGCGCTGATGTAACAGCTGCAAAGAAGTTGGCAGCTACTTTAAAAGAGGGTGTGCTTGCCACATACACGAAAGATGGAAATGATGATGGTGGTATTAACGAACTTGAGTCATATGGTTTAACTGAATTTATTAAGGACCATAAAACAGATGGAGCAATTAAGGACGGCTTTGATACAGATGGTAAATTGAAGGATAAATATGGTGTTCTTCAATACATTTTACAAGATACTAACAATTCTGTTAAACCTGCTGATATGAGCGCCTTAAAAGATGGAAAATTCAAGGTTGACCTAAGCGTTAAACGGACAGATATAGAATCTGGTCATGTGTCAAATTCTAATGAGATATCTATCTTTCTATCACAAGATGACCCAATGGCAACTGCTGTTGATCAAGCAAAATTGGATGTAACCCGAACAAACGCTAATAAATTTTCTTATTCTGACATTAATCTTAACTTTACGTTTACAGTAGGTGGTGAAACTGTAAAGAAAACACTTACTTGGCGTTTAATTCCAGCCAAAGTAACTTTACCAAGTGGTATAGTAAAACCTGCAGAGGGTGCTGATGGGTTGGTAGTTTCACTTCAGGAACCACAAACTCTAACTTCTACAGTTGGTAAATCTGTAAATGAAGTAGCTCTTTCTACTGAAGGCGTTGGTGTTATAATTAATACGGGTACTACTCATGCGGCTGATAGTAGTCATAATATTAGTAACAAGGCTGTTATGCCAGGAAAAGTTTATTTCTATGGTAATGAAGTTAAGAGTTCTAGCTTTGAATATGCTGGCACCTATACTCAAGATGTAACTATAAACTTGTTGTCATACTTCACTGATGCTAGCGGTAATGTAGACAAAACAGCTTATACTAGTGCTTTGAATAGTGGTAAAATTTTAATCAATAAAGATTACAAATCTGGAGCAGCACCTACTTCTTGGGAAAATATTAAGTTAGATAGTAAGTTTAACAAAGATACTGGTACCTATACTTTCACACGTAAAATCGTAGTTAATTCTTCTATGATTTCTCCTTCTTCAACTGTTGCTCCTACTACACCTTCAACTCCAACAATAACCAGCAATGATACACCTGTTGATGGTACAGTAGCAATGTTGACTGGTTCCAATTTCAGCACAGTTCAAGTATATGATGCTAATGGTCATGCGATTGCTAATGATTTTGTTGAATTGAGTACTTCCTTTACAACCAATACTAAACATACTGTTGACGGAGTAAATTATTACAAGATTGGTGACGGCAGATATGTTCGTGCTGATCAAGTAATTTATACTCAAAATGGTAGTAATGCTACTTGGATTGACGGCGGTGTTAGTGTGAGTGATATTACACCAAATGTTATCCATATCACAGCATCTAATTCTACACATCTCTGGAAGATTTCAGCTGATGGTAATCAAATGCTGCAAAAACCTAGTCGTTTAGTTGCTGAAAGAAGTCCATGGAGAACTACTCAAAAAGCAGTTATTAATGGGGCAACATTCTACAATGTTTCTTCTAATGAATGGGTTAAAGCAACTGATGGTTCTTTAGAAAAATAGTCCTTTTTACAAGGGGTTTATTATAAGATATTAGTTTCTATTATTTTATAGTCATTTCTATATAGAGGGGTTCGGAACCATTAAACTGGTTTCGGGCTTTTTTATATTCAAAATTACTTTGTTATAGTTGAAATTTTATCCCCCAAACGTTAGTATGGTAGTAATCTGTCAGGAGGAATAATTTTGAAAAAGAACCGAGTAACAAGTACTTTGTTGGCCTTACTAGTCATGACTGCCGGGGTTGGCGGTATAAAAAGCCAATTGTCCGTGGCTCAAGCTGCGTCTAACACTTCAAGTGTGTCGCTGTTAGATATCGACTTTAAATTAGATAATCAACAGCAATTCATCCAAAAAATTGCTCCAGTTGCCCAAAAGGCTGCTAAAAAATACAATCTTTATCCTTCCGTGATGATGGCTCAAGCCATCCTTGAGAGCAATTGGGGATCTTCTACAATTAGTCAAGCTCCATATAATAATTTTTTCGGCATCAAGGGCAGCTATAATAAGGCCAGTGTGGCGATGGCGACCCAAGAATGGAGTGCCGACAAGGACTACTACACGATTAAGGCCAATTTTCGGACTTATCCTGATATGAAGGCCTCCTTTAATGATAATGGCATGCAGTTACGCAGTAATCCTTATTACAGTGGAGTTTGGCGCGAGAATATTACTAGCTATCAAGAGGCTGCTGATTGGCTGCAAGGTCGCTATGCAACTGATCCCGATTATGCGTCCAAGTTAAAGGGATTGATTAGGCACTATAATTTGACCCAATATGATGGTCGCGGCAGTGAAAGTGCGCCCCATGTTGAGAATGTTGATAATGGCTTTACAGTGCAGGTGCCTAGCCAGCATGCGCCAGTGAACTTTTACTCTCCACTAGGTGTGGCTTTGCCTAGCCAGCATCTCAATTCTGGTGCTAGTCGTACTTGCAGTGAAGTGCGGTTTATTAATGGTCAGAAGTTTTATCGGGTATCAACTTATGAATGGCTGAAGGCCGATGATGTTGTTGTAGTTAATGATTAATTAATTGATAAAGTTTTCCAATTAAAAAGGGGTTCGGAGCCAGATGGTCCGAAGCCCTTTTTTGTTAGGGTTATTTATCATTGACACTTTGCACAGCTTCGCGATAAAGTTGCGGGTCATCCGTCGGTATGGCAACCGAAGCGAGGTGAAAACGATTTTTAAAAGCATAGTAAACTTTTTGTGGATGTTCATCAAAAACTAAAGCTGTATTGACTTTTACCGTTCGAAATTCCGCACTATTTTGCAGTTGCAAGGTTTTTGTGGCAATTTCTTGATAGTGAACAGGATACTGATTTTGAATATTGCTATCGTAATTAAATAAAATAATTTGGCCTTGACCGCTTTGATTATCTAACTGTAAGCGAAATCCGGTATCTAAATTGCCATGATCATAATGAAAGGGATGGGCATTAAGCTCTTGCGTAGAGATAGAATAAGGACCAATTGCCTGCGTAGACTGATAATCCCGCGTTGATTCAGGTTCACTATTTGGACTGTTATGAGTTTTTGGAGTTTGTCGATTGGCAAAGTGCGGCCGCCGGTGGTGGTGCGCTCTGGTGATTGGAGTTGAGGGTGAAGCCTTAGGAGCTGTTGTTTGTTGACCTAGTTTAAAGGCACCATAGATGATAATTCCTAAGACTATGACAATAATCAGATAAAGCCAGTTATGATTTGAGGTTTGCTGATGTCGTCTTTGCATAATTACGCCTCCACAAATATTGTTAGGCTTATTATAACATTGCATGGCTGATTGTTGGTTGGCCGTAATTTTAAAATGACAGCGTATTCAACTAATGGTAGAATTAGAAGGCTATTTGTGATTTTTATTAGCAAACAATAACCAAGGAGTGAAGTAATGGTTAATACCCAATCGCGTTATCCAGCAACAATCACCAAGGCTACTTTAGCAACTATGGCTGCTCGCCACCAATTGCCTTTTTGTGCGCATTTTAAATTTAGTCAGCAGGTTGTGGCTTTATTTAATATGCAGGAACATCCGCCCTGTCCGGCGGCCTCGATTGTCTTAGACCGGCAGCAGGGATTATTCATGGTTCCCCAGTCTACGCGGCAATTATTAAATGACTTTAGTCACCAGAGCATTTTTGATTTTTATCAAACGCGTCTACTAGTGCGCCAAAGTCTCCACCCGCGCTTTGTGCCGCTGATATTAGGACGAGCGGCCTATTTACCTTTGGCGGCGATTGGTCACGGGTCCACGGATTGGCTGGGATTGCATTGGCTATTAGATTGCTGTCAAGACCAAGGTGCACAGCTAGCGCGCTTTACTACCATAGAAGAGACAATTTTGCAGTTTGACTATGGTGCTGGGCATGATTTGGAGAACCATATTAATTGGACTTCTTATTATAGTGAATACTTATGCAAAGTACTGCAATTAACAGCTCAAGAAGCAGGTTTAAAGATACAAAGTACGCCGGCAATGGGCTTAATGCAGCAATTTTCTCAATGCCAATGTTCTTTACATCGCCATTTACCTCAGACTAGCCGGGAAGTTCGCGAGTTTGGTCAGCTATTTCAAGATTGGACCTTGCAGCAAATCTATGATTTTCCCGAATTACAGCTGCCCAAAAAACTGCAAGATCAAACTTTAAAAATTTGGCGTTATGCGCTCTCGCGGCCGCATTCTTTATGGTGAAATTTTTCCCGCGCTAATGGAGCTATAACGGCTGTTCAGCTTCGTCATGATATTTGCTAAGCTTTAAAACTGCGATTTTATGCCTTAGAGCGCGACTACTAGCAGTTGAGCGTTTGCAGTATGTTAAAGCTACCACAAGCGCTTGTGGAATAGACGAATGAGGATATTTCACAATGGAACAACAACATGACTATCAAACAGGCTTTGAATTAGCGAAAGCTAACCAAAGGGTTATTTACGGAGCGCTCAAGCGCGCTGGCGTATATCGCTCGAACTACTTATATGAAGATTTAGTACAAGAAGCGTATTTGACTTATGCTCAAACGTGGACACAAGTTGATTTGACAGCGGCAGAATTTCAGCATTATGTTTTTCAGCGGATTGTGTGGCGTACCTTAGACTTATTGCGTCATGAACGCTTTCGCCAAGATCACAGCGAATTAAATGAGCTGCTCTTAGATCCGCAAGCTGACGATCTGCAATTACTGGAATATCAGTTGAGTCAGCTTTTACCCAAGTTGACGACAATTGAATGTCAGATTTTAAATCACCATTTAATCCAACAGCAAAAACTTGCTCCTTTAGCACAACAATTAGGGGTTACGCCGCGTTATTTGCGTAAGGTTCGCGCACAATTAAAGGCTAAACTGCAATATTTATTAAGTTCTAGATAGGGACGTACTAGTTTAGAAATTCACTTTACTTATGAGTAAATGTAGCTTTATAATAAGGCAGTATATGAGATAAATTGCTATTAGATATTACATTATTAAATTAGCTGTGAGGTCATGATGGATTTGAAGCGCTTATTAGAATCTTTGGCTGCTATCTTGGCAATAATGACATTGGCAGCCTGTAAGAAGGCTCAGCCTTTAAATCGGCAAGTAACAGCCAGTTCTGCCGATTGGTATTTATACCAAGGAGCTGGCAGCGGTCAAGGAAATTTATTGCAGTTACATTTTTATAATAATCAAACTGTCAGTGTAAAGAGTATTGCTAATTTCAATCAAAAAAACGGCACCAATATTTTAAATGCAGATTTTGCCAATCCGACTTATCGCTTAAATCAAGATGGTAAAGAAATTACGATTAATACCAAGCCGCCGCGGATGGTGATTGCTCTTAAAAGCAGTTATCAAGAAACTATTCATGGCTATACGCTTAATGGTTACACCGTTACTTATCAAGGTCAAAAATGGAAACTGGGCAAAATCACTCATCGCAATCATCAGGCAACGGCCGCTTATTTAAAAAAGCACCACCATCATCAAGCGATTAAAGTAGCTGCTTCTGATAAATTAGGGCCCAGTTTGATGAAACACTTAGTCGATCCGACAGTGGCCGCTGATTCTAAGGCTGTTCAGCTTAATGGTCACGCTGTTGTCGGCGAGTATGATTACCGTGCCTTATCGACCACGAGTCGAGTTTATGGGCATTTGTCCATTGCCAGTGATGGGACCTTTACGAATACCATTTATATACATGCTCCCCAAAGTAAGGAGAATCCTAATGTTGATAATCCGGTAATTATGCAGCAGCAGACTTTAAGCGGATATTTAACTAGTCTATACGGCAAAATCTATTTTAAGCCTTTGAATTTATTAACGATTAGCTATTTTACAGCCGGGCAAAACATTGATAATCCAGCAATTAAATCCATAGATTTGGCGACCGATACTAAGAAATACGGCAATAATATTAATCAAAAACGTTGGCGGGTAGAACAAGGTAAGCAGGATTTACTCTTATTTAATAAGGACTTTCAGCCTTGGGCCAGTGCCAATGAAGATAGTGAAGTGGCTATTCACCTCCATCCCAGCAGTCAGACTAAACCAAGTTTGGCACAGCAATACCAGCAGCTTTATCAACATTATCTAGATTTACAAAAACAACCAGTAACTTCGAATGCCGATTTACGCCAATATGTAGGGGCTTATTCTAGTCGCCATCAACGTGCAATTGCTGGCATTGGCGTGAATATGACGGGCAAGTTTAGCATTAACCAAGACCCGGCAAATTATCCGGGAGTGGATCGCAACGGGCAAAAGCAGCCTTTGGTCCAATATCTGGCGTTAATTGAACCGGCAGTATTACAAGAGAAGAAAAGCGCACATACTGTTTCGACTCCTGAAGGTGAATTTTTAATATTTGGGGTTCGTAATCACCAGCTATATCTATTAGAACAGCCAGATGAAGATTCTAACACGGTCACTTGGTCACCTTTTCGCAACTTTTCTATGCAGCTGCCGCAAGCTAACATCACCTGGAATAAGTAATTCCAACGGTTTTGATAAGTGGCTATCAAGGGATGAATGTTGGATGATAGCAATAATTTGGCCGGTGGTATATGATGTTGATAAACGTTTTTGGAGGTTTTAGATGAAAATTTATCACAACTTTGTGGAAAATGTGCGATTACGGCGGCTATCAGTATTAATCTTTTGCATTTTGTTAATCTGGCTCTTGCGCGCTATGATGAGTACGGTATTATTAACGTTTATTTTTACCTTTTTGTCAGTCAGTTTTATCCGGTTGGTGCAGCGTCATTGGGCGCTTAGTCCCTTTTGGATTATTACACCATTATATTTACTCATTATTGGCTTGATTTATTTATTAGCCACGCACTACATTCCCAATATTGTGGATTCTACCTTTAAATTAATCAAAAAAGTATTTGACTTTTATGACAGCAACAATGTTCAAAATGACCCCGTGATTGCCTTTTTAGTTGACAGCATTAAAAATCTGAAATTAGATGAGCAAATCAAAACCGGAATTACTGAGATTTGGCGTTATGTTACTAGTGTGGGCGCCATTGGCTTTACGATTGTTATTTCGTTTTTGCTGAGTTATTTTTATAGTTTTGAAATTGATTGGATGAATGAATTTGGCCGGGCTTTTGAACGCAGCAAATTGAGTTGGCTTTTTGAAGATATTCACTTTTTTGCGCAAAAGTTTGTTAATACTTTTGGCGTAGTGTTAGAAGCTCAAGTAATAATTGCGACGGTCAATACAGTTTTAACTGCAATTGTCTTGACTATATTAAGGTTTCCCAGCATTCCCAGTTTAGCGATGATGGTCTTCTTCTTGTCAATGATTCCGGTGGCGGGGGTAATTGTTTCTTTGATTCCGCTTTCTATTATTGGTTATACGGTGGGCGGATTGCAGACGATGATCTATGTGTGGATTGCTATCTTTGCCATTCATGCCTTAGAAACCTATGTTTTAAATCCTAAATTGATGTCGAGTCGGACACATTTGCCGATTTTTGTAACTTTTGTAGTTTTGCTAGTGTCCGAACAACTGTTGGGAACGTGGGGACTAATTGTCGGCATTCCAATTTTTACATTCTTCTTAGATGTTTTAGGAGTACAAACAATTAAAAAGTGATTTCCTTGTAAAAGGCTATTTTGGTATTATTATTTTAGTGTTATTATAGTATTAGGACTTTGAAGAGTGAGGTATCGTGATGGCATTATTTAAACATGGAAAAAAGCAGCAGCCACAAGAGCAAAATCAACCGCCAATTAATCAGCAACAACAGCCAAATAATGCGGCCAATCAACAACAACAAACTAATCCTCAAGGAAACAACTTTCAGCAGGGAACGCCAAGTGCTCCTAATCAATATTTTCAAGATGTGCCAGATTATCCTGTTAATGATCCTAGTCAGCAACAACCTAATCCTGCAACCCCAGAACAAATGCCGGAATCTAATAATTCGTATCAACAGCCAGCACCACAGCAGCCTAATGCACCGTTAACGCCGCCACCAATGAATGCAAATACGGGAGCTTCCCAGATGACGCGGCCTGTTAATCCTGCACCGACTGGATCGCTGGCATCTAACAATAATGTGCCGACACCGCCCAATCAGCGTCCATTAAGTACCCAAGCGCCGGCTTCGGTAGATCATCCTTATGGTTCTTTGGAGAATTGGGAGTACACAGAGAAGCAGTTAAAAGACCTCGAAACCAAGCAAGAAGAACTAAAAAGTCAATTGAAGATCCAGTTGTTAAGCAGTCGAACTTTTTATAGTCATTTAATTCAAAGCAAGCAGTCAGTGCATTTGGATCAAAGTGCGATTGATTTAGAAGTGCGCAAGATTCAGCGGATTAATGATACTTTGCGGCGCTGGTTTGGGACGGATATGATTTCCGGAGATGTATTCTTTGATCATAACCGCAAGTATTTTATTCTTCAAGAAGATCTCTTAGAAGCCGATGATAATCAGCGCGAACGCTTGGCCGACCTGGCTTATTACTTAGATGATCATAATGTCTTACCTTCAATTATTACCTTGATTTATGATGAAAATATTGATGCCCGCTGGCAAGCATATTTGGATGAAGGAATTATTAATCCTGAATCAGAAATGTTAAATATCTATAATTACTTCCAGACTGGTGATATTAAGGCGCCACAGCCGCTTCAAGGACCGAATACTGGCATTGAGATTGGGCCGCAGGCACACGTTGAAAGCGATCAAGAACATAATATTGATCGGGTTTATAATGGCAATACTTTAGTTATGAAGATTACTAAAGATTTAGCCGGACGACCAGCGACAATTAACCACTATCATGATGGAGAGATTATTAGTACAGATTACTTAGATGAACAAGGTATCAATCGCTTAACTCAAGTCTTCAATCCTAAGGATCCTAATAAGGTCATGGATGAATTCTTCTACCGCGTCGACAACTCTTTAGCTATTGTCAAAAGTTACGTTAGTGGTGAGCCATATATCCAAGTATTAAATCGTTCCAATATTATGGTTAAGAGCTTTGATACAGAGCAGGAATTTATTGTTTGGTGGCTATCCGAAAAGGCCCTAGATGATAATTCAACCTTAATTGTGCCGTTAAGTTCACCTGTCTACCAACTTTTATTAGAGAAGACAGATTTGAAGTTCAAAGTCTTGCCATATGTTGATAATTACGAAACGGAAAGTCAACAACTGGCTAATATTTTAGACAATGCTGAACAGTTGAACTTGAAAGAGGGTATCTTGGTTAATAATGAAGAAGCTCAAAGACAGATTAGCCAATCTACTCAAGGCAAGATTAATGTATCGATAATTCCATCCCCTAATAAAGATAATCCATCAGCTTCTGAAGCTGAGGATACACCTGCTAATTAAGCTCTAACAAAGGCTAGGACAATTACTTGTCTAGCCTTTGTTTTTGAATAACAGGCTACTAGTTTACAGTAGCTTTGCCGAAGAGCTTTATTAATTAGGAACTGTTTAGAATATGACTGATTTAGTGCTGAAAATTTGGGGCTATTACCTGCAATTTAAGCCGGACTCAGTTATAATATTTATTGTGCATTGACACACATTTTCTGAAAACATATAATAATAGCGTGATAGTAAATCGAAAAGGGGTATATTAATGGCAAAATTAGTATTTATTCGTCATGGACAAAGTGCATGGAATTTATCTAATCAATTTACTGGCTGGGTAGATGTTGACCTAAGCGAAGAAGGGGTTCAACAAGCTAAGAATGCTGGTAAGCTGCTCAAAGCGGAAGGTATTGAATTCGACCAAGCTTATACTTCAGTTTTGACTCGGGCAATTAAGACTTTGCATTTTGCTTTGGAAGAATGCGGACAATTATGGATTCCAGAAATGAAGACCTGGCGCTTAAATGAACGTCATTATGGAGCTTTGCAAGGCTTAAATAAAGCAGAAACTGCTGAAAAATATGGCGATGAACAAGTGCATATTTGGCGTCGTTCTTATGATACTTTACCACCATTATTGAAAGCCACAGATGAAGGCTCAGCAGCTAAGGATCGCCGTTATAGCCATTTAGATCCACGGGCTATTCCGGGTGGGGAAAATCTCAAGGTTACCTTGGAACGGGTTATTCCTTTCTGGGAAGATCATATTGCTCCTGACCTTATTGACGGCAAGAATGTCATCATTGCCGCTCATGGTAACTCTTTGCGGGCATTGACTAAATATATTGAGAATATTTCTGATGAAGATATTATGAACTTGGAAATGGCTACGGGTCAACCTGTTGTCTATGACCTCGATGAACACTTAAATGTTAAAAATAAGCAGAAATTAGGTTAATAATCAAGATTTTGATTAAAGTTACCTAGTAATTGCTGGGATAAATGCATAACTATAAAATGAAGTCTGGAAGAATAATTTTCCAGGCTTTTTTGTTTGTATTTCAAAATGAAAATGGTTACTGATAGATAATAAAAGTAGATATTTTCTGAGAAATCTTTTTCATTATCCTATAT
>NZ_SCHP01000089.1 GCF_013607485.1 Bombilactobacillus bombi | reverse complement strand
AAAACAAAAAAGAAATAACACCTATAAAGCTATGCATTATAAAAATTAAAAACAGGCCGATTGACGCCATCAAGGTACCAAATGAAATAATACTTTTTTCATAAATAAAACATTTGGGAAAAAGTAAAGATATGGCACCTCCACCCTTGGTTGCAAAGCTAAATAAAGCAACTAATATTCCTACAATATGCGGGCGAAACCCGATGTTTAAAAGTATTATACTTAACAATGGTACAAATAAATAATAACCTATACCCGTGAACAAACGATTATATGACAAAATGGATAAATTTTTTTTAACGTTCTCTCGTTTATCTAACTTCAAACTAATAACTCCGCTTTCAGATCAAAAACAATATCGTTAACGACATCATTAGCAATATTATCGGCCTTTTCCATACTAGTACTAGTGGAAAAATATTCAAATAAAGTATTCTTGTTAGATTTGAGGGGTAATATAGTATCCCCTTCTTTTACAGACATACTGAATGAATGAATACTTTTATTCTTCTTAATTTTATTCAATCCAGTAATATGAGAGATTTCCCCCCAATTACTAGATACAACATAACGAGATGCACAGTAATTCAAATATTCCTTTGGAATATTTATTGCAGTATAGTCGCCAAGCATAGTACTAAGGACATACTTTATAGGACTAATGTTCAAGCTAGATTCAATCATTTCCGGAATGAGGCCACCACCTAACCTAGGGTTAATATCAACATATTCAATATAATTATCAGCACCTAGAATAAATTCAATATGCAGAGCACAATTTTTAAATCCTAATAAATCGATTACTTTCGATGTTTTATTTGTAACACTTGTAATATTTGGTATCTCGTTATTAGCAGGAAAATCTGCGCCTACTTCTACGAAGTACGGTTCCCCACTAAGTTTACGATTAGTAATACCAAAGTAATTGTTTACACCATTAATATTTAAACATTCTATACTATAAAGTGGTCCTGAAACATATGTTTCTACTATCATTTCTTTTTTTGAGATTAAACCGCGACCAAACCCACGAAAATTTTGCCAAGATTGGAAGGCCATTTTCAATTCTTCTAGACTATCACAATATTGTACAGACACACTTGCAGAACCATCAAGTGGTTTAATTATGCATGGAAAACCAATTTTTTCAGATACATTTTGTAAGTCCTCTAAATTAGAAATAAGAAGAGATTTAATATTAGTAAGATGTTCACTTTGAAGAAGCCTTCGCCACGTAAACTTATTACGGGCCTTACAAATAGGAATATAATTGTTATTTGGCAGTCCTAATTGTTTTCCTATATATGCAGCCAGTTCTACATATAATTCACTAAAGCTCATAACTAAATCCAATTTTGTTTTATAAAACCTTTCTTTTAAAAAGTTTACACATTGATCTTTTAAATTCATACTGGTTGGAAATTCTAAAATATGGCTTGCTTTATTTAAGGGATTACCTTCTGGAGTATCATAAAATTTTTTATTGGAAGTTAGAACATAACTTGTAATATTATTATTTTTACAATACTCTAATGCTTTAGCACCTGAACTCTCCATTCCAGGATTTATTTCAACAAATAAAATTATTTTACTCATTTTAATACTCCTTATTATAATCCCAATTTTGGATAATAAATAATATGAGAAATAACTTGATCACCAGATGCTCTATATTTATTATTTAAAAAATATTGACTCATGGGAATTGTAATCCTTGGTGTCGGATATATTAGATTCCTTAAACCGTATGTTACTCTCTTTAGAAGAGTAACATTCCTTTTTGAATGTTCTAAAATATTTTCCATGATTGGATTAATTGGACTAGCCAATACACCAATAAAAATTTTATCATAATGTGAAGAATCTATTTCTGTTCCATTAGCCTTAATTACATTTATTAAATTTGATAACCCAAGATTTTTAAAAAGTTTTCTAGAATTGTTTACCGCAGCATCTGATATATCTATACAATCAATATGGCAACCAACAATACTATTCAGTATCATTGCCGAAGAAGGAAAGGGACCACTTCCAATCCATAAAACCTTATCATGAGTCTTTACTTTAAAATGTTTCTGCTCATCTTTAACAAGTTCTATATAACGTTGAAAATAGGGAACAATAACATTTTTCTTTTCATCAAACAAAAATTCATTGTTTTTATTATCAATATTAATCAATTCATCAATACTATTCTCAATATCTGTTTCAAAATTTACATATAAATTTTGAACTTCATCTTTTACATTTTTATCAAGTTTCTCATAAACTTCATTTTCCTCTTCTAAAGAGAGCAAATTTGATAATATGACATGGTCTAAATTAATAATCAAATTATATTTTTCTTTCAATGATGTTGCTTTTGCTACACCAGTGGCTAAATTTGTAATTCTATTAATTATGGATCTTTCTACATCATTCATTGTTAAAATCATTCCTATATTTTATTTTTGAAATATATTTAACCAAAATTATAAATTCCGGTAGTGAATACTAAATGTGCGACATTTCTATTATTTAAAACTGCACTATATGCATCATGCATATCTATTTGAAAATGTTTAACTTTAGATAAAAAATTTAATAGTTCAGTTTTATCTGGTTTTATTAATCGCTGATTTAACAAATCTTTTGGCATTTCTTCAACTGAGTAATAATAGAATTGTTGTTCGTTAAACTGTCGTTCTGCATTCAAATAACCTTTTATAACATCCCTTGCTTCTGTTTGGATCTTTAAACCAGCCACAAGTACTTCATGCTTATAAGAAAATTGTTCAAATAATTTTTCGTAAACCCTTAACGGAAATCGTACTCCAATATTACAAATTGCAGATGATGATATATTCATATAAGTTTTACACTGTTTCAAAAATCTATAATGAAGATCCAATAAATATTTAGAAAAATAATTATTATTTATACTAGCGTCAGCTATATAACTAGAGCTATTGATATCCTGATCTAATTCCTGATCAATTAAACTAATAGGAATGTTTGGAAGATTTTCATAAATCAGATCAAATTTTTTATTATTAAAAACTTGATTATCAAATATATCACTTTTTATTACTTTAACATTAGCATTTGAATTAATATATGTAGAAATATTGTTCTTAATTACTTCTAGCACACTAGTG
>NZ_SCHP01000088.1 GCF_013607485.1 Bombilactobacillus bombi | reverse complement strand
TAAATAAATTCATCAAAAAAGCGTCTCTAATCACAACTCCTGTTGTCACTAAAGACGCCGACTGTAAGATACTGCTCAAAAAGACAATTTGTTTAATTACATATGTTCTAGGCGCTGAATACGCTCGTCTAAAGGCGGATGGGTGTCAAACAATTGTGCAAAAGAATGCTTGCTTTTCTTGGGATCACTGATATATAAAGCTGCACTAGCATCATCCACGTGCTGCATTGGCTGGGTGACTTGCTGCAATTTTTTTAAGGCATTAATGAGGCCTTGAGGATTGCGCGTTAATTCTACCCCGGAAGCATCGGCTAAATATTCACGATTTCGTGATATTGCCAAACGGACAATAGTAGCAATAATTGGGCCCAAAATGGCAAATAATAACCCTACCACATATAAAACGATTTGCGCAATATTGCCATTTTCACGTGAATCATCTCGATCATTACTGCTGCCAAAAAGCCAGCCCCACCGATACATATTCCCTAACATAGACGAAATAAAGATAATCGCTGAAGATAACGCCACAGAAATAGTTGAAACCCGAATATCATAATTACGAATGTGCGAAATCTCATGGGCTAAAACCCCCTCCAATTCTTCACGATCCATAATTTGATAAAGACCTGAAGTTACAGCTACCGCAGAATGCTGGGGATCACGCCCGGTTGCAAAGGCATTGGGACTAGGATCATCAATAATATAAATATCTGGCTGCGGCACATTGGCCACCATAGCTAAATCTTCCACAATATGCCATAAATCTGGCGCTTGTTCCACACTAGTAATTGGCTGTGCATGATTCATCTGCATCACTACACTAGTAGACTGGAAGTAAATCAAAAAAGTGTAAAACAGTGTAATCACTAAGGCAATAATAATTCCACTCAATGCATTATCAAAAAACAAATCGCCAATTACCCAACCGATTAATCCTAAAATCGCAAAGAAAACCGCAAATACCAAATAAGTTTTTCGCTTATTTTGTGCAATTTGTTGATATAACATCGACAATTACTCCTTAAAATTTTACTTGCGGAACTTTTTTCTCCTCTTCAGGAATGGACAAAAAGGCTAACGGTTTAAAGCCATGAATGCTCGCAATCAAGTTGCGGGGAAAAGTCTGCGTCGCAGTATTATAATATTGAACCGCACTATTATAGGCTTGACGCGCATAAGCTACCTTATTCTCAGTATTAGTTAATTCTTCCATCAGCTTGCCGAATTCTTGGTTAGCCTTCAAATCTGGATAGCTTTCAGCTAAAGCAAACACTTGCCGCAAAGCTCCAGTCAATTGAGTATCAGCGGTCACCTTATCTTGTAAGGAATCGGCACTAACTACCGAATTACGCAGCCGAACGACTTCTTCTAAGGTGGTTTTTTCATGTGCAGCATAACCTTTAACTGTTTCCACCAAATTAGGAATCAAATCTGTCCGCCGTTTAAGTTGAACATCAATTTGGCTGTGAAACTCTTGCGCTTGATTGCGGGCTCGAACTAAGCCGTTATATAACATTGCATAAAGTGCCACAATAACGACTAACACTAAAATCACAATTAAAGTTGTTGACATAATAAATCTCCTTTAGTCTATTTGGCAATATCTTACCACAAATTGGCAATCCACCCTAATAAAGCACCTAAAAAATCAAATTTTTTCATGTTTCTTTGATATTTAATGTCATAATAAACATATGAGGAGGTAAATTATGAAATCAAAAAGAAACTTATCATTGACGGCGGATTTATATTTTCAAAAGGGACATTGGCTGTTAAAAATTGGGCAAACTCTAGTCGCTATCTTAGGCTGGCTGGCAGTTTTATTTCCCTTTTATTGGGTAATAACCCCCTTATTGGCACCGAATTTAGCGACAAAATTAAAAATTGCTTACTATGGCGATGAATTTCAGCTGTTACATTTTTTAGCACTTTTTTTCGGGGGCTTTTTGATTTTTATCATAATTTTTTACATCGGTGTAACTATCTGGAATAACCACCGTTTTCAACATATCTTAGCGCGCCGCAAGGTCGTTAACCAAAAAAAACAACATGCACGTGAAGATTTAATTGAAAAAGCTTGGCAGCAGCGCTTTGGCGACCAGCTGCAACGCCACCAAGTCCGCTTTTATAGTGTTAAGCCACAGCAAAATCTTGACACTCATTTCACTCAAAATCTATTCAAAGAAGATGACACTGCAAAATGAATATCTTATGGCAAACTAGCAATACAGCCCTTAATATTGGCTTTTTAATTCTGGTATCTTATCCCATTTTGGGCGCTATCGCCTGGTTTGTGGGGGTCTTATGTTACAAATATCTTTTTAAGCACCAACAAAATCAATTTTTGAAAATTCCCAGCAAAATTGAACCCTTAATTACCATTATGATCCCTGCTCATAATGAAGAAGTGACAATTAAAAATACCATTGATTATTTAATGAATCAGCTGAACTATACTAATTACGAAATCTTGGTAATTGATGATTGTTCCACCGACCAGACCCCACAAATTCTAAAAGCTTTACAGCAACAGTATCCCAGCCTGCGTGTTATCAGAATCGAAAAAAATAAGGGCAAAGCCCATGCCTTTAATATCGGCTTAGCCTTTGCCCGTGGGGAATTAATTTTAAGTAACGATGCTGACACCGTTCCAGAACCAGATGCTCTCACTAAATATGTTAGTTACTTTACTCGGCAAGATGCCCCTAATATTGCCGCCGTGACTGCCAATATGGACGTCCAAAATCGTACCAAATTAATTGCCAAATCACAGACGGTGGAATTCTCCAGTATTGTAGGAATTATCAAACGCACAGAAATCGGGGTTTTTGGCGGTATTTATGCCTACAGTGGCGCCAATACAATGTATCGCAAAAGTGCCTTAATGGATGTCGGTCTATTTC
>NZ_SCHP01000087.1 GCF_013607485.1 Bombilactobacillus bombi | reverse complement strand
AATATACTAAGGCCAATATAAAACTACAAGCACAGGAAAATAAAACCGCAACTATTTCAGAATTATCTGGGATGATTATTTTTTTAGTCGCTTTTGGTGGGGGTATGATAATGGTAGCTCAAGGAAATACAACCATGGGTAGTGTAACCGCCATTGTCCAGTTAGTTAATTTTGTTGTCATGCCAATTAATGAGTTAGGATTATTACAAACCAAATTTCAAAGTGCTCACCAATTAGCTCAGAAATTATTCAAAATATTAACAATTACAAAGACTCCAGATCCCGCTGATTCTCATTTACCTTTAACTAAGAGCATCATAATGAGAAATATAAGTTTTCAATATCCTAATAGCAAAAATAAAGTCTTAAAAAATGTGAATGTCGAATTTGAGATTGGTAAAAAGTATGCTATTATTGGTCATTCTGGTGCTGGCAAATCAACTATTTTGAGCTTATTATGTAAGTTATATTTACCCATTAGCGGTGAGATTTTGATAGATAATAATCAGTTATCAAAAATATCTACTACTTGGTGGTATCAACAAATTGCCTTAGTAAGTCAAGAAATATTTATTTTTAATAGCACCATTCAAGAGAACGTAACATTAGGGCGAAAGTTTACTAAATCCGCAATTATTATTGCTTTAAAACAGGCCGGGCTTAGTGAATTTTTACAAGAAAGTAACTATAATCTTGATTATGATTGTGGAGAAAATGGAAGTAATTTATCTGGTGGTCAACGTCAAAGATTAGCCTTAGCTAGGGCATTTTTGCAGCAAAGAGCAATAATTTTGTTAGATGAAGCTACCTCGGCCTTAGATAAAAAGACTGCCGAAACAATTGAAACTCAATTATTAAATAATAATAATTTGACAGTAATTGCGATCACTCATCAAACTAAGTTATCGGCTCAATATGATCAAATATTACAACTCAAACATGGACAATTATGTAGATTGAATAATTAAATAGCTGATTTTATTGTTATAATTAGGAGTAAATTATAACCAAGAGGTAAACTATTGATTGAACTTATAGTTTCAGGAATACAGTTATTTGTTTTGCAAATATTTAATCTAATATCTGGATGGAAACTTTTTAATAAGCATCAAAGAATAATAACTATAGTAATAATGCCATTGTTAGCAGTATTTGGAGCTTATTCTTGTAAAGAATCAACAGTATTGAGCGGTCTAATATTTACATTCCTTCTTGTAGGCATTAATTATAGATTTTTTAAAGCCAAATCTATTCGGATATTTTATCCATTTTTTGGATTATTATTAAGCTTAATCATTTTTTTGATAATAAATGCTCTCAAAGTGAGATTACAGGACTCTTTTTTTAATATTCAATTTCTTCATATATTGGCTTTTTTACTTGGAAATGGGTTAGCTGCCTTCTTTCAGAAGCTGCTGCTTTTACACTTTGCCGATATAATTTTACAAGAGCACGTGCAACATCTAATCATAGGTGGATATGTAGCAATTATCATAATTTTAGGAAGTTCTACAATTTTTTTAGGCGATGATCTAAATAATGTAGGAGTTGAGATTGAATTAATCATGATATTACTATTGACAATGCTTTTGTTATTAGTTTATTTTTTGGAAACGGTCCAAAAAATCCGTCATATGAATGCTATTCAACAAATTCAGCAAATTGAGGACTATGCTCAAGTTTTGGAGCATAGCTACCATGAATTAAGTCAATTTAAGCATGATTATTTAAATGTCTTGGCTTCATCATTATTATTTTTAAAAAATAAAAATTTCCAAGGTTTAGAACAATATTATCAAGAAACAATTAAATTGATAGATACTTCTTTTACATATGATAATTTACGAATTAATGACCTTCAAAACATTAACTTGATACCATTAAAGGGATTATTATCATATAAATTAATTTCCGCGTATCAAAATAAAATTCCCGTTCATTTTGAATGTTTAAAACCAGTTCAAATCAATTTTAATTCACCGATATCACTAATTGCGATTATCGAGGCTATAATAGATCAAGCCTTTCAATATGCGGGTGACCATCAAACACAAGTAGAGATTTTAATTACATCAGAAAAAAACTACGTTTCTCTGGTGGTATCGATTTCCTTAAATTCGGTTGATCAAGACTCCTCAAAAGTAAATGAACTATTTCAACAAATTTTGGCAAGCCGTTCAGAATATAATCAGCAACCACTGAAGGAAATATTAGCAATGGAAGATAAATTTGAGCTTATCAATGCTGTTAAAAATGGACATTTAGTTCAGGAATTGATAATAAATGAGGAATAAAGATGGATATTTTAATTTGTGAAGATAATATTGAGCAATTATATGAATTACAGCGAGTTATTAAGCAATTTCAGATTCCTAATTTACGAATATTAATGGCAAGCAACAAGGCTCAAGAGTTAATTAAAATAATCAAATCTCACGGATATATACCAGGAGCATTATTTATTTTGGATGTTAATTTGGGGCATAGTGAAATCAATGGTTTGGAATTAGCGCAATATATTCGTCAAAATGATGTTTTATCATCCATTGTCTTTGTCACTACTCATTCTGAAATGGCTTATTTAACCTTTATCTATAAGGTTGAGGCACTAGATTACATTTTAAAAGATCAGCCTGATGTATTTGTTGATAAAGTTGAAGCATGTTTGCAATTAGCTATGCGTAAGCAAAAATTAACTACTAAGCAGTGTGAAAAGTCTGGCTCTATCTTATCTTTTAAAATAGGTCCTAAGTTTGTAAGAATTGCAAGTAGGGAATTTGTTTTTGCTGAAACTTCGCCTAATAAACATCGTATTATTATTCATGCTAATAATCAACAATTGGAAATATATGGTTCTTTAGACGAAGTAGAAAAGTTATCAACTAAATTGATACGTTGTCATAATTCTTATGTGATTAATCAAGATCAACTACAAATATTAGATTTAACATCGATGTGTGTTGTGTTAAAAAATGGTGTCAGTTGTCCAATTTCGCGAAAATATGTAACCCAAGTCAAAGCAATATTATAGTCTAAAAGGGGGTAACTGCTATCAGGCACTTTATAAATTATGTATCTGAAAAAGTTGCCTAATAAATATTTAAATAATTCTAGAAGGACGAACTTTTAGCAAATAAAATCATTAATTTTATTAGAGTAACAG
>NZ_SCHP01000086.1 GCF_013607485.1 Bombilactobacillus bombi | reverse complement strand
TGGCCGAAAACTATTATATCGAAAGGAAGTTTTTCTCGCTAAAGCTCTTCTGTCCCCCACAAGTAAAACTTGTGGTTTATTTAACATATTAATAATAGCCAGTTAATATTCTTAAAATCTAAGAATATTAACTGGCTATTTTTGTTGATTTATTTTTAATTACAATTTTTAGTTAAAGTTATTTCATTCAAAATATATAGCATAAATTTTAAAAATTACGAGTGTATTAAAAATAATAACAGAGATCTACACCACCAACTAGCATAAACATTCGGCAACCACATTTTCTAAAAGCTCTTATTAAACAGTACTTCTACAAAATTGGACCAAGCAATAATATTTCAGTGATTAATCATAATTATAAAGATTCTCAATATAATATCTTATAAACAAGAATGACAAAATCTTTATATATAAAGTAAATTAAAGATCTGAAGATAGTTTTAGGCAATAATGGTTACCATCATAATGTTCCTACAAAAAGTTTCTTTAACTGATGAATATCAAAACTCTTGATTACAAAATCTCACAATTACAATCCAGAGTAACATTAATCTGATAATTTGACAAAAAATATTAATTTAGCAATAAAAAACCAGTTAGACCTATTTGATCTAACTGGAAGATAAAAAACATCTCAACACTTATTGACATGGCTCAATAAAACTTGATTAAGAATTTTCAGTCAAGTATCATTGTCTCTTGGCTATTAACTGGGGATGTCACTGTAATAGTAAGTGGCTGATTGCTTTGTCTTTTAATTATAGCCAAAGCATGTCCATTAAATGTTTTAGTAGATAATTGATTAAAGTTATTCAAAGGCTTAGGGTTGCCACTGCCAAAACCAATAACCGCACCTTTACCGGAACTCAATTTAATTTTTAGTACTTGATCATTGTCAGTAATCAAATTACCATCTATATCAACTAGTTCGACTGCCACAAACACCAGCTGACCATTAATTATCTGATGTTGATAACTAATTTTTTGTTTCATTTCTTCTGAATAATCAACTTTTTGCAATCGTATTTGCAATTGATTACTATTAGCGGTTTCCAAATCTTGGCGCCCAATTTCTTGCCCATTTTTATAAGAAATGGCTGTTAATTTACCAGGAATATATTTTAAATCGAATAAAGTCCGATGATCAGGGCCTACGGATTTTTTAGCAATAATTTTGTCATTCAATAATAACTCGACTTCTGAACCGGCACTGTAAACTTCTACCTTAATTGGTGAATTTTCAGGGACATCCCAACTCCAACTATGAACTGTATCACTAAGCATCCAAGGTGTTTTTAATAATTCTTTGCCATAATGGTGCGGATTTTGAACAGCGATATAAGGTTTATTGCGCAATCCAAAAATAATCTCGCGATAATACGATAATGGACGCCGATGACCAATAATATCAATATCGCCAACATAAGCTAATTGAGCTGGATATTGAGCACCAAAGCCCCCTTCGCCGGGTTGATAACCTGGAATACCAACCCCAGCTTCACCAATATAATCCCAACCGGTCCAAGTAAAATCACCAATGATTTGTGAATGCTTTTGCACAAGTGGCCAATTGCGAGAAATTTGTGGAGGATAGGTTTCTGTACCGACAATTATTCTTTGAGAGTACTTTTTGATATCATCTTCATAACGCGCAGTCATATAATTATACCCAGCAATATCAGTCGTGGTAAATACTTGATTTAGACGCTTTGTAATTTTTGAATTTACAATAATTTGATCTAAATATTGATTCATGGCAGTCATAAAATCGTTGACATTACCGTCTTCTTGAGAACCCTTTTGCTCTTTTACAACATCATTAACAATTCCTACTAAGTCATTACCTACAGAAAATAAACCATTTACTGCTGCTAAGGTATAGCGACTGGGATCTAATTGATGAATGAATTGACTAATCTTGGCACTGAGATCAATACCTTGATTGGTAGCTATTTCAGGGATTTCATTACCTATCGAATACATAATTACACTAGGATGATTAAAGTCTTTAAATATCATAGATTGAACATCTTTAGGCCACCATTCTTGAAAATACAAACTATAATCATAATCGGACTTACTGCGATTCCACATATCAAAGGTTTCATCCATTACATACATGCCCAATTCATCACAAGCTCGTAATAAAGCTGGAGCAGCCGGTTGATGAGCCATTCTTACAGCATTAAAACCAGCCTGCTTTAATAATTTAACTTGTCGATAAGCAGCTATATCGTAAGTTGCTGCTCCTAATAACCCACTATCATGATGAATACAAGCTCCACGTAACTTGATTTTTTGACCATTAACTCGCAAACCATTTTTTGGATCCAATGTCAAAGCACGAACGCCAAAAATAGTTTCAGTATGGTCAATTAATTCTTGATCCTGATTAAATAAGCGGAGAACACAGCGGTACAAATGTGGCGAATGTTCATCCCATAATTGAGGATTATCCCAAGTTAGTTTTTGTACTAGTTTTCTCTGATTAATTCCAGTAATAGTCAAGGGAGCTGTTTCATCGATGATTAATTGATCTTGATCATCATAAATTAAAGTTTGTAATTGTAATAGAGATGTTGATTTTAACAATTTATTTTTAATAATAGTAGTAACATTAATACTAGCTAATTCTTCCTGTGCCTGCAAAATTTGAATTTGTGGATAATCAGGCTGCAGATAAATTTGTGATCCTTCCAAAAAATAGACGTCACGAATTAGTCCCGCTCCTGAATACCAACGACTATTAGGCATTGCTCCAGCCTTAATTTGAACACGTATTTCATTAACTGTATCATAGTTTAAAAAATCATTGAGTGGCACATAAAAAGTAGAATACCCATATGGGCGCTTGGCTGCAAGCTGCCCGTTAACATAAACAAAAGTATTCATATATGATCCTTCAAACTTCAAGAGAAATACTTTGTCAGCCTCTTGAGATGAGATAGTCAAGTTTTTAACATAAACATAAGTGCCGCCATCACGAAAACCTGTATTACCTCCATTAGGGCTTTGGGCATTAGCTGCCCTTTGTAACATAGCATCATGAGGCAAATTTATCTTTTGAGCATTTTCCGGTATATTCCATAATAATGCAAATGAGTTTTTATCTTCCCAAAAGAACCAGTCTTGATTCCAATTAGTCTGTTTCATATCTAAAACTCCTTATAGTAATCTTGTTCACGATTACATTATAGGGTTATTAAAAAATTTCCACTAGCTTCAAAAAACGGAATTCTCTATGCATTTC
>NZ_SCHP01000085.1 GCF_013607485.1 Bombilactobacillus bombi | reverse complement strand
TGCTGATTCTGGTATCCTTCATATTCTTGCGCTTTGGTGTCCAAAAATTGATTCCTTGTCTCCACAAATGCGCTTGTAATTTTTGGCTTAAATACCCCTTGTCTGCTAAAATTTGCGAACAAGCATACTGATCTACTAAAGTGGCCATCATTTTGAATCATTAATTGAAGCTTTCGCAATGGTATAAGGTACTACTAAGTTTTGATTATGGAGTTAAAAGCTTAGTGGTGTAGATGCTTGTGACATTATAGCAAATATCAGCTTGATCACGAGAATTTCGTACTCAATAGTTATGTGGTATAGCTGACCAAATGGTAGTGTGTGTTTCTAGAAATTTGTTTCACTAAACAGTACGCATTAATTGCAGTAATTGTCAGTCACGGTTACACAGCCGGTTAAAACTCAAGCATTCAGGTAATTTTAAACAGTTCTTACTGATTAAAAAATGATAGTAGTGGCGTGATTTATACCCAATTCTGTTTGATAGCAGAGAGTTCAATATCTGTAAGTTTGGCTGGACGGGCATTACGTCGATTACAAATTTTTGTAGGCACAATTTGTGGGCACAAGTTGATAATAAAGGTGAGCAATGATTTGTTGCGAGCTTTTAATTCGAAATTGCAAAGCTATAAATGTTGTTAACACGGGAGTTGGTCTGACATAGGTTTTATTTCATTAGTAGTAGTTGACTAAAGAAGTGAATCCTATGTCAGACCAATTTAATTTTAACCAACAAAGCTCTTTATTACAACGTCCAATTGCCAAAGGTGCTGAAGATTATTGCTTCCTTATATCGGCAATTTGTCCCGCAGAAGATTCGTTGTCGGCGCAACGTTCAGCTAGCTACTCCCTCAGATATCAAGCTTTTAGCTCTACTGTGTTGGCAGGTAGAGCTGGGTATGACTAATCAACGCTGCTATATATCTTTTTAAAGAGTTTAGGCTGTTTTTTTAAGCTCCCGGAGCGTTCCCGGTTTAACAGCCTCTGCAATCGGGCAGACAATTATTGCAATATTTGCACAAGACTTAGTCAAGCAAGGATAGAACAATGTTTATTTGTTAATACTATTAACATAATTAACTAGCACCACGGGTAATACTAATAGTATTTTTATAGGTTTAAAAATTCGTGATAACCGAATAGTAGGGCTTGATGCTGTTAAAATAAAGGACGAATAATACGGAGGCTTATCTTTTAGTTTCTGCAAGCGGCAGCAAAAACACAAGATATTGTATTTTGATTATTTGACATGCTATATATAGAACGTTAGTATAATGTTACTAACTCAAATTAGGAGGATCCAAATACAATATATGTTGTTAATTGAAAACAAATATCGAAGATTGCTGCTTTTTAGTGAGATCATGAAAAAGAATAAAGAGCGTAGTAAATATATCTCTTATTTAAAAGGAAAAATTGATTTGAATAAGGAAAAACTACCGGAAAAAGTTACTAGGGATTTTAAGCGTTTTAAATTAGATTGGATTAAACAAGCCATGAGTGAGTGGGCTTATAAGAAAGGTAAGCATGAATATCAGGTATTGGAACGCTTTCCCAACGAAGAAGTACACTGTCAATTATGCAATGCTCCATTAACTAAAACCGTTGTTTTTGTTGTAAATTTAGAAAATGGAAGAGAATTACATATTGGTACAGATTGTGTAGCAAATGTTCTTTCACAAAATGTTATAACTAGAAATCAGTATTCTGGAATAGCTTATGAGCGATATGAGCGATTAGAAAAGAAATATCCAAGCATACTAGAATTTAATAATAATATACATCCTTCTAAAACAGCAAAGTATGAACTATCGGCAGTTCTTTTGAAAAAGGAAACGCAATTGTTTAGAAAAATAAAAAAAGTAATTGATGAGTATTGCAAACAAGGTATATATCATGAAAGTGAATTTAAAGAGATAAAAAATGAGATTGTGGAATATCAAGACAACGTTAATGCTTTTGTAAATCGAAATGGAGCAGAAAGAGGGTTGTCTTTCAAGCTAAAGAATAGAATGCAGCAAAATCATAATCCAAAATTAAATGAGATCAAAAGAATTGTGCATAAGTCTAAAGGAATATTAACTACAGAGGCTGCAATGTTAATTGAAGACAGTAAGTATTTGGATGAATATGCAGAAAAGGTTAATATAAATGGATTGCATAATCAGCTTTCTCTATTTCAACATCGTCAAGGAATTACTTTTGCTATGGGATTAGATATTTATAAATGGAAGGTCTGCTTAGAATTTCCTAGCATGACTGTAATTAAATATTTCACAGCACCTGATCCTGCAGTAACTGCCTTAGGAATAAAAAACATTATAAGAGCATCATATACCATTAAGCCATCAGGTGAGGAAGATGAAACGACTCTCTTTTTAGCCGGAAGTGAGCTTTTAAAAAAGAAAAACTTAAATATTTACCGACCATCATTTAAACTTTTTATGAATTATGTAAAGAAAAGAGAAAGTCATTTTTCTAGTGAAGATAAGACTAGAATATCTAATGATAAATACCAGCAACTTATTTCTAAAACAGTTTTTTTAAAGAATAATGATCAGGTGGCCACTATGACAAAAGAGGAAATCATCACTACTGGTATACAATATTTAAGATCTATAGTATTAGATAATATCCCTGATATCTCTTGGCCATCTTTGAAAAATAAATCTTTGGTTATGCAAGATATATATACTGATCTGCAAATTTAAAAGAATAAGTAATGGTACATTACACGTTTATTCCGAACCAGTTCTAAAAACTTCAATTAATTATGGTTCGATATTGATGTATCTTTAGAGTAATAAAAGATCTACTAAACGCTAATATAAAATTATTTAATCATGGAACAACAATTTATACTAATGACAAAGATAAATTGGAAAATAGTAAAAATATGCTTTAGCACTGAATTTTTATAAAAATTATATGAAATATCAAAAAGAACTAAATGAATTTTGTGGATTACTTGAGATAATAAATACTGTGATACGATTATAAAAAGCATGACTTTTTTACTTTTAGTGGATTTTGTACCTTTAAGTGTCAACTTACTGATATTAGTGTTTTTTTTGAAACAATTAATACGGCATTGGATGATTTAATACTTCACTATTTACTGGAAACGGTTCTAATTTCATCGACAAGAAGTTGATTAAATAAAGCTTTGTTTAATGCCAAATTTGTTTCTAATTCTGAAACTGCCAATGTTAATGACTTCTATAAAGTCGGGTTGAACTATACATCTAAAGATGACTAGGTAGAATAAAAATTGAAGCAGTTACTATAAGTA
>NZ_SCHP01000084.1 GCF_013607485.1 Bombilactobacillus bombi | reverse complement strand
CTATAAATTCTTCCGTAGAAAATTTTGATATCGTTTTCCCTAAGTTTTTATTATGGACAGGAAAATTATTGCCTAATAAGTCTTGAAGAATTTGATTAACATCATCATTTTCATCTAACTCTTCAATTTTAGAATAAGCTTTTTTTGCCTTTTTTATGAATAATCCTTTGTCATTGTTTATGATTTGTTGATTACTTCCCAATGCATACCAATACGACTGATTCTCATCTTGATTTTGAAGATAATTAAATATAGATTTCAAAGTTAATAAATAATCAACATATCCTATAAACTTTTTTTGTTGGTTCTCTTCAAAATAATTATAAACCAATGTATCAATTAGCAAACCTTTAAATTTAAAGCCAACATTATTCTTCCAAGAACGTAAAATATTTGCAAATCTTTTGTAATTGTTATTTGTGGCTTTGATTTGTTTAAGACTAGCATTTTTTTCTGGAATAGGGTCTGTATATTTCCAATGACCACCGTCATTAGAATCAGGATATTTAAATCGATCATCACTTTCCTTAAAACCTGGAACTACTTCTATTTTATAATCAGTGAATTGAACAACAATAACTTGACCATCACCCTTAATATCAGTAGATGGATAGGTTTCTTTTATAACTTTCTTAACTTCCTGCAATAAATAAGATTGTCCATTGTTGTTATAACTATTAAACTTTAAAAACGTTTCATGAGGTAAGTCAAATATTATATCATAATCACTAATATTGCTAATAGCAGTGTCTCTACCAACTGAACCAACAGTATATAAATGATCACTGTCGCTGTCTATTTCATAATAGGTCTGGTTAAGTTTTTTTACGATTCGTTTAATTTTAATTTCAATATCTTTTAATTCCTTATCTGATGGAGTTATCTGTGAACAAAAATATTCAAAATCATTAGCTAAACTCATCAATCAACCTTCTTATCTTTATTTAATAAATCTTTAGGAATCAAATATTTAATTTCTTCTTGATAATCATTATCATGTTTAATATTTATTGCCTTATCAGCTTGTCGAACTGCACATGGGCTTGCATCTAGTAAACTAGAATATATTTGAGAACGTTTATTTTCTAATTCATTTATTCTTTGATCAATGTTCAATTCTGAATCTGTTTTATATTTTAAATCTCTCAGTGCGTTCAGTGCATCTTCACGTAATTGCCATAATTTATCTGAATTAGACCTAAATATCTTATAAAGATTATCATAGTCTGCAGATTTATCTAATGAATTAAAAGCAAGAGAGAAAAAAGATAGAAGTGTTATCAAAATAGTCAAATGGCTATCTTTAAAAAATATTGTTTTTATAAGCCCTGAAGAAATTGCGGTAGATAAGACAATATTTACTATTTTAAATGTTCTTTTTTTTCGCAAATATATATCTGCTTGTTTTATTTGTATTTTGTGTGTCCAGGCTACATTAGTTGTAAAACTTTCTAAACGATAAAAATTCTTTTCTGTTAAGCTCAACTCAAACCTCCAAGTGAACTAAAAATAAACTATACATATATACTATAATTAGTTTCAAAAACACAGTATATAGTTTATTTTAACAAAGAAGTACAGTATATTGTATTATATATGTGTAAAATATTTTGTAAAAACGTTACCAACAGAATTGTTAAAAATAAGTAATAGGCAGATTACAAGTTTAATCCGAACAAGCTCTAAAAACTTCAATGGCAGTCCGATAATTGTACAGCTTTAAGGGCCGATTATTGATCAGTTCAACAGCTTCCAACACTTGATCATTACTCACTTGGTCAAAGCTGGTTTTCTTCGGAAAGAACCAGCACAGCTTGCGGTTGAAATACTCGTTGCCACCTCGTTCCCAAGGCGAATAAGGATAAGAAATAAGCTGTTAAGCCTAGCGCTGTTCTAAACTGAGATACTAGGCAAACTCTTTACGATGATCTATCGTAATGCTCTGCATTGTGTTGTCAGAACGATGCATAAAACTTTCAAAGTCCTGGTTTAAGTATTGTGCAATCCGATTCTGGAGCTTTCAGAACCTAAAATAAGCGACTCTGCCGTTCCACAAAGGTCACTAAACAGGCCTTGCTTGACCCACGACTGGATAAAACCGTATCGACTTTCCAATGACCAAACTCTACCCGCTGATTGATCGGTGCTGGCCGTTGCTCAATACTGGTGCCGGTTTGATATTGACCACGTTTTTCTTGGCGCCGCCGATTACGATCGGGCAAGTCCTGACAGTTGAAATTCAATTTACCCTGGTGGAGCCAATTGTAGATAGAGGCCGCGCTAACTTCAATTTAGCAACAATGGTTTCTGGAAACCAAGTTAAACGTAAATGATTCTCAATCAACTGCTTGCGGGAAGCATCCAGAACCGTTTTGCGGCCACAATGCTTTATTTTCTGATCAGCATCCTGCTGAGCTAAAAAGGGATCATAAGGTCGCACTCGCTGTAAGTCTGTACAGATAGTGGACTGAGCTACGCCAATGGCGTTAGCGATTTGTTGTTGTGTTTGGCCTTATTAAATTAAAAGGGCTATCGCTCCGCGGTCAAACTGTGTTCAAGTAGTAGAGCTCAAAGTAATACCTGCTTTCATGGTTTGTTGTCGTAACTAGCATTGTAAAGGAATTACTTTGGGTTTTTTAGATTAATGCTGTTCAGATTATTTATAGAATCTGCGAGATATAAAAATATAATAAAACTTTATATTGTTTTAATTGATTTTGTTTAAATATTGAACATGATCAATTAATGCTGATATTATCGTTTCTTAACTTGTCTGTAATGTCTGGATTTATACAAACGCTCTATGACATTATTAATGGTCTGCATATGCTTGTTTGTCAACCATTACGTCATTAATTATTGAATACGAATCTTTCGAAGGCAAGCCAACTTTAATTATAATGCTGTGCTACTAAGGCTTTAAAGGGATTTTGAAGTCACCGATCAGGGCTTAGTAGTAACCTATACCGTTACGAAAGCTTTGAATCAAAATTTTACAATGATGTCTAATGAATCAACAGATTAGTTGTGCACAAAATCTGGGATGTTTAAGTCAAATACTAAAAAGCAATTTGAGAAACAAGAAATTAACCTATGGATCCTGTGGACCCTGGGGCGCAAAAATACATATAAAAATTCTCCATTAAATAATGGATTATTAAAACCTCTGCGCCACAAAATTGAAACAGTCCTTCTAACTGAAAAAATTTTATTTGAATATAATCAAAAGCACTTAGAGTAAGGTTTAATACATAAAAAGGCGAAACTAAACATTATGTCAAGTGCCGCCTTCTTAAATATCATGTTATATTTTATATGAAATTACTTAAAATAAGCTCTATTAAAAAATGATAAGAACTTAAATAAATTTCAATAATTAGTAGTTAATTGAAGTTTTTAGAATCTGTACAAATTAAATTTGTAGTTTATTTTATTTTAAAAAATTTACGCTTTATTTCTACAAAAATAAATAAAAATAAAACTGATTATGGACAAAAGTATTAATACAATTAATCCTATATAAATATATTTTGTAAAATAACTAAAAATTAACGAGGATAATCCATATCC
>NZ_SCHP01000083.1 GCF_013607485.1 Bombilactobacillus bombi | reverse complement strand
CTAGTATATCTAATAATCTATTAATCCATTGTTTGAGATTGTTTTTAAATATAATAACATTTTCTGGGGTGTTTAATTCTTGAAATATTTTATCAAAAGATTGATCGTAATCACTTAGCAAATGTAATAATATAGCTTTTTTATCATTAAAGTAGGAATAGAGAGTGCCTATAGATACATTGGCATTCTTAGCAATTTCGTTTGTACTTACTGTAAAATAATTTTCTTCTATAAATAATTTTTGAGCTGTGAGTAATATTTTTTCTTTTTTTTCTTTACTTCTTTTTTGAATAGGTTTTCTAGGTATGATGATCTCTCCTTATCTAACATTAGTTACATTATCTAACATTAGTTACATTTAATTATATACTATATTTCAAAAAAATATTGTGAACTCATTATTATGTTGCTTTTTTTTATGTAAAGTAGCATAATTATTTTTAATAAATATGAGCCATTGCTCATATTAAAAAGGAGAAATAATATGGATAAAAAAAGAAGAAAGATCTTATCCACAATTGCGATGTGTTTGGGAATATTTTTAGTTATGCTGGATACAACGATTATGAACATTGCCTTACCGGCAATCCAACAAGGATTAAAGGTAAATACTAGTCAGTTATCTTGGACACTAAATGTTTATACGATTATTTTTGCTTCATTCACCATTCCTTTAAGTAGATTAGGCGAGATATTTGGTCGTAATCGCATGTACCTTTTTGGTTTGATTGGATTTGGGATTGGATCGTTGATTGCAGGAATGGCCAACAGTTTTACTTTTTTAATTTTAGGACGTGCTGTGTCTAGTATTGGAGCTGCAATTTTATTGCCATTAGCTAATACAATTGGAATTTCGACTTGGAACGTTGATCAAAGATTTAAAGTTGTTGCAGCTTTAGGATTAACTCAAGGAGGGGCTGCAGCTATTGGTCCTACTCTAGGAGGTTTAATAACTGACACATTAAGCTGGCATTGGATTTTTTTGATTAATATTCCTATAGTGATTTTGGCCGTAGCTTTAAGCTTAATTAGCTTATCAATAAATTCAGAAACAAATGTTCATGTTAAAATCGATTGGTGGGGTAGTATTTTTTCGATGTTGGCTCTTTTTTTTCTAACCTTGGGAATTATTGAAGGGCGAAACTGGCAGTGGACTAATATTAAGACATTTGGATGTTTTATTAGTAGTTTTATTTTTATTATTGTTTTCTTAGAAATAGAAAAACACGTTGTTTCACCTATGGTTAATTTACGATTGTTTAGAGTTGGAGCATTTGTGAGTTCTTCAGTCGTTGGGTTATTAGCACAGTTTTTTTATATTGGTGTAATTGTTATGATGCCTACTTTCTTTACAAGAATACAGGGGAAAACTGAATTTAATGCAGCTTTGATTTTATTGCCTATGTCAATTGCAGTTTTTTGCTTTGGTGGACTGGGAAGTCTTTTAATTAATAAGTTAGGTCCTCGAATGATAGTCTTTTATGGATTAGTTTGTTTAGCCTTATCTTATTATTTATTAACTGTATTGAATGCAGATAAAGTAATTAATATGTCCTTGGCAACATTAATTTGTGGAATTGGTTTTGGTATAATTTCTGGACCAGTTAATGTATTAGCCGCCTCTGACTTGGAAGGAGATCTTCTAACAGCATCACAAAGCGTAATTACTGTGTTTCGACAAATTGGTTCAGTTTTAGGCGTTTCTATCTTTATGTCAATGTTGAATAATAATTTGCAAAATATCAAATTTAAGACTCCTCAAAATCTTTCAATAGCCTATCTAAAAATGTATAAATTCTGGATCCCATTTTTAGTACTATCTTTATTGTTAAGCTTATGTTTCTCGAAAAAACAGCAATATTTAAACAAATTATCAAAGTAGAATACTAATAAAAATGTAATGTTTTGTAGTTATTAGAATAATAACAATAAGTATTTTACTTTAAAATTAATAGTTCTACTTAATAAAAAGGCTCTATACCTTTAAGTGTTTGAAGCGCCTCATAATTGTTAGGTAAATGCTAACAATTATGGGGCACTTTTTTCTGGAATTAAAAACTAAAATTGTTGAAGAATATCTGATAGACAAAATATATCCTATAAAGGTTTATTTCACACAGATATCACTTAGTCCACTAGGTCAACCAGTAGTGGGGGTATAATTAGTAGGTGTTAATACCCTTGTGTATATTTAAGTCAATAATCAGAATTGAGTGAGACAATAGATCTAATCTAACATATAATTACTAGTTGGAGTAATACAAATTATTCATTACGATCAAGGATGGCAATATCAATAGCGATATATTTTCAAAATATTCTAGAAATGTTCTTCACAGTCAGTAAGCAACACAAAAGCAACTCCACATTAAACTAGCAAAAAAGTAAAATTAACTAAAAATGATCATCTTATTCAGATTACCTTAAAGAACACAAAAATGTATAAAACGCCAAGTATCTATGTAGCAGATTACAAGTTTAATCCGAGCAAGATCTAAAAACTTCAATGGCAGTACGATAATTGTGCAGTCTTAAAGCCAGATTATTAATCAGTTTAATTACTTCCAACACTTTATTAAAGTCATTTTTCTTAGAAAAGAACTAGTGTAGCTTACAGCTAAAGACTTATGATTGCCTCGTTTACAAGGAAAATATGGATTACAAAATTAAGCAGTTAAGCCATATCGCTATTCTAAGTTTTGATACTGGGGAAAATCAACTATCAACCGTAATTCTTTTAACCATGCTGCCAAAACTCTACGTAAAGCTCGCAAAAACCTGATTGAAGGAGTCAAAATAATGATTATATCGTTTCGCAAGGGTAACTAGACAATTTCCCTGATTTGTCCGTGACTTGATCAAATGGTATTACTTTACGGTGACCAAAATCTGTAAGCTGATTGACTGGTGCTCAATACTGGTGGCAGTTTGATATTGACTACGAGTCTCTTTGAGATGCTAATGGCGCCGATTAAGTTCTTATAAATTATTGAGTTTCAAAAGTAACCAATTATAAATTGATGCAGCTGATAATTTAAATTTATTGGTAATCGATTTCAGGGGCCAAGCTAAGCATTTCTACAAACTGCTTGAGATGCGCAGTGATAATTGTTTTACGATCAGAGTGTTTTTCTTTTATTATCAACATCTTGTTGATATAAGGTCATATCCGTTGTAATTTTGTACAGTTAGTGGACTTAGCTACATTAACTGCAGCAGCGATTTGTTGTTTCATTTTGCTTTATGAGAGAAAAACGGCTATCGCTCAGTGGGCAAACTATGATAAAGTAATAGTGCTCAAAGTAATTTCCTACTTTCATGGTTGGTTGTCGTAACTACTATTGTAAAGTAATTACTTTGGGTTTTTTAGATTAAGGCTGTTCGGTTTAATTATAGAATCTGCGCTATTTAATAAATTTTTAAACATATAAGCAGGAGTTGGTCATATGATTATAGAATTAGATAATAAGGAATTAGACCAAATAAGGATTAAAATATTTAAAGCATTAGCTGATCCAATAAGGTTAGATATTATTAGATACTTGAAAAATGTAGATCATGGTGTAACATGCAGTGAAATTAATCAATATTTAAAGATTGGAAAATCCGCTGGTTCTTATCATTTTAAGGTATTGAGAGAGGCGGGACTTACTATTACAAAAAAAGAATCTCGAGAAAAATACGTTAAATTAAAT
>NZ_SCHP01000082.1 GCF_013607485.1 Bombilactobacillus bombi | reverse complement strand
AGAAAATGTTAATTTTTAATAGATATAGGATTTTAAAATGATTAGGCAAGTGTTAAAAGCATAAATGGAGTGTTAAATATATTAAGACTAATTATTCAAAAACTATACTAATTCCATTAATTGATTAGCCATTTAATTGATTAGCCATTTTTTAGTAGTTAAATTTAATTACCTTAAATTAGTAAAACTTATTCATATTGATTGCAAAAGCTTTTTTCTTTTAATTTATTCTCAAAATTACTGATATACTGATATAATGAATGAAGTTTTACAATTATGAAAAATCTAATAATTAAAGGATAATTTACATGTTAATTTCTTATATCTCTACACAAGACATCCAACAAATTAGAAAACTAGTTTGGCAATATGCTATGCCTAAAACGTATCGTCGCTATTTAAAATTCTTTTTGATAGTTTTTCCACTGACATATTTGATCGGTATTTTTTATATAGGCATTCCACAACTCCTACATAAACAAAAAACCTTTTGGTTCATTTATACTATGATCAATGTGATAGGAATTATAATTGTCATTCTTAATTTAAGAAGAGACTTCAAACGAGGATTTTTAAAACATACCAAGTCGGGCTATTACACCGCTTGGGTTGACTTGTCTCCAGACCAAGATCCAAAAACATCCTTTATTGCGACCATGAAACAACATCCTGAACTATTAGAACTGTACGATCAAAATCAAGGTGAATTATATTTATCTAACAAACCGGGAGATGATGATTATGACATCAAGAAAGATCCTATTTTTAAAAATCTTCAGTCAAATCCAGTACTAATTCATCCGCCATTTAAACGTTACGAAAGTTTCATCAATACTCATCAATATTATATTTTTGTTATTTGTGTACCTCACACTAAGAAACAAATTTACACTAGATATCAATATTTAATTTTCAAAAAAAGCCGGTTGAATCAGGCAGCCTTGAGTGCCTATTTAACAGCCGTTGAACAAATCACTGATAATTATTGTAACCTAGAAAATAAATAAGCCCCCACTTTTAGGGAGCTTATTTTATTTGATTATTCTAAAATCCCTTCAGGATATTTTAATCACCTATCTCTTGGATAATATTTTCAGGGATTTTATTTTTCTTAATTATTTCCCAATGTTTTACTGCTTGACCTTTAGATTTAATCAGTAGATAATCCCCGACCTGAATTTTAGCCTGCTGGCCAAAGGATTTACATAATAAATTACGTGATTTCCCATTTTTATCATAAGCTGTTACATGATATAAATAATTTTTTTCTTGACTAACTCGCTGGGGTTTTTCCACCCTAAAGGGTTTGGCGGTATACACTTTGGCGTATAATTGTTTTTCTGATAAAGTTGGATTGATAGAATCTACTACTATGGCCAACTTGTTATTTTGATTATGTGTTAACAATGGTAAACCAAAAGGTAAAAAAACAGATCAACAATAATATTGCTAAGATGCTTGAAATCAACTTTTTCATTTGTAACTCCTATTCCAAGTTGCGCACTCGTTGTTCTACAATTTTAGTATAAATTCTGGTGGTTAAGCCATAGATGACTAAATAATACGAATAATACGTCAGTAATAACAAAAATGTTACTAAGGTTACCACCACTAATAAAAGAATGTTATACATTGAAAATAACGATAGCGAATTTTTTATAGCAGGAAAAGCAAACATTAAATTAACTACTGCTCCTATGATCGGAAACATAAATAATGTTAATACCTGGCTTCGAATAGCTTGTTTTGTTTCATTAAAGCTTAACCCGACCTCCTGCATCGTTTGAAATCTTTCTCGATCAGCGTATCCTTCAGATATTTGCTTATAATAAATTAATAATGCGGTAACTAAGATCATAGTTAAACTAATTAAACCACCGATAAATAATAAGCTACCGAATAAAGCATGAATTGCTTTTTTTACTATTGGGATTGCGGAATAATTATCTGGTTTTAATTGTAAAACTACTGGCAGTTTGGCAGCAAACTTGCCTACTTGTTTAGCATTACCTCCTGTATTAAAGCCCAGTACGTATAACCAGGAATGAGGATTAATATTCTGAGCAGTTTTTTGATCCGCTGTTATGATGAATAGTGGTTTTAAAGTAGAACGCTGATAACTAAAGGCAAAGTTAAAGTGAGATATTACCCGCGTTTTATATTCTTGACCATTAATAAATAATTTCTTCGGAATTGTTGGTTGATCTTCACTATAAATTAATACTTCGTTAGGTGATAAATGATAGTTGGTTTTTTCTAACTGATAATTAGTACCAAACTTCTACGAAATTGTTTAAATATATTAGAATTACATAGCCAACCTTATATTAAAATTTATTTATGGACTACAACTATAATTTATTTCTTCTAATCAGCATTGAGATAATGACACCAATTAGAGATAAAATACCTGATGTAGTCATTGCAGCCTTATAACCAGTTATAAACGTACTAATGTTATGCAAACTGCCAAATTTATAAAATACAATAACTGATAGCGAAACACCTACTGCACCACCAAACAAGCGAAACATGTTATATATGCCGGATGCTTGCCCATTGTTTTGTGAATCAACCGAACTAATAACTGCCTTTTGCAGTGCTGGTCCCCCCATAGATAGCCCCGCACCAGATATAATCAGTGGGATAACAGTCATTATATATGCAGTGCTAGCATTAGCTATAAGTGCAATCCACAAATATCCTAGACCTTGCAAAAGTAATCCTAAAGCTGCTATTTTTCTTTCTCCAAATTGATCCACCCATTTTCCAGCAAATGGCGCAATAACAACTAAAGTTCCTGTCCAAGGTAATAATTCTAATCCAGCAACTAACGCGTTAGCATTACCCACAATTTGTAAGTACTGGGGCAAAAAGAATACTACACCGTACATAGCAGCATAGAGTAAAAAAGTAGAGATATTACCAGCTAAAAAGGATTTAGACTGAAAAAGCTTTAAGGGAATCATTGGATCTGTATCATATTTTTGTTTTATGAAAAAAATAACCCATAATATCAAACCAATTACTCCAATTACAACAGAGGAAGGCTTAAAGGCTTTATCTGACAATCCCCATATAAATCCAGCCGATGCTAGAATTACTAATAATGCATCTATAAAATCAATCCGCGAACCAGAAACCTTTTTTTCTGGTAATTTTTTATTAGAAAAGTAAATTCCTAAAATACCTATAGGAACATTAATCCAAAAAATCCACTGCCACGTCAACTTTGCAACAATTAATCCGCCTAAAGCGGGGCCAATAATTAATCCTAAACCGCCAATACCACTATATATTCCTAAAGCACTACCCCGTTTAGATGGATTAATAGAAGAGGTTAAAATTGTCATTGACATCGGCGTCAAAACAGAAGCACCAATACCTTGTACTATTCTAGCAAATATTAAAAATTCTATGTTTGTGGACAAAGCCGAAAGTATAGATCCAATGACAAATATTAGGATTCCAATATTGTAGATTTTTCGATGTCCTAAAATATTCCCCAATGATACACCAACTAGTAGAACAGCAGCAATAGTCACATTATATGCATTTAGCGCCCATTGTAATGATGCCACATTAATATGAAAATCATGCCTAATAGCAGTAGAAGCAGTAGTTACAATCATGGAATCCATCATAGACATAAAAAATCCTAATGATGTTAGAACTAAAATCCATGTTGAGTTATTGTTTCTTTCATTATTAT
>NZ_SCHP01000081.1 GCF_013607485.1 Bombilactobacillus bombi | reverse complement strand
GTTAGTTACAACAGTAATTAACCAACTAAGCGGAGGTGACGCCGTGCATTTAAATTTAAATGATCCAACTATCCCAATCTATCAGCAGATTGCTCAACAATTAAGGACAGCAATCGGTGATGGTACTTTTGTAGAAGGTCAGCAAATTCCCTCAACTACTGAAATTTCGCAAGCGTATCAGATTAATCCAGCCACCGTTTTAAAAGGAATGAACTTATTAGTCGAAAACAACTTGTTAGAGAAACGCCGAGGTTTAGGGATGTTTGTCCAAGTAGGAGCTCAGCAAAAAGTTCTCCAAGCTCAAAAGCAAGAATTTTTAAATCATGAAGTTACGCAAATTGTTCAAGAAGCCCGCCAATTAAACATTTCGCAAGCAGAATTAATTCAATTAATTAAAGACCAATATAAAGATGGAGGGTCATCTGATGACTAATAGTCAAAAAGCATTTATTAAATATCAACTAAAATATCTAGCTGCATACGAATTTGGAATAATCTGTTTATTTTTTCTTTTCGCATTCATTTTTGGTAATTATAGTTTAGCTGATTTTAATTCTAGTTTTAATAATCTGTTATTTTTTGCTCCCTTTGTAACCTTTCATTGGTTAGATCAAGAGAGTTTTAAGTTGAGCTTACAATATTCTTTGTCACGTAAATTTTATATCATGATGATTCTATTGAGTGCAATTATCAGTGCTGTTGTTGTTTATGGAATTATTTTAATAATAGGTATAATTTTGCAAAATTTGCATGCTGGTGTGCAAACATTAGGACATTTCATGGTTTTAACAAGTCATCATTGGCTGCGCAATATTTTAGAAATCTTACTCGCAAGTTTGGCTGGTAATTTTACTAGTATTTATCACCGACGTCATTATTTGACAGTACTTTTATTTGTCATCTTAATTAGCTTTTTTGTAGTTTTGAATGAAAATTTAAATAATTTTACAACTATTATTTTATTAGGCAGTACTTTATTAGCTTTTTTGCTAGTAATTATTTGTAATCGAAAACGAGTTATTGACCAATTAGTCAAATATAAGTAAGGAGAAAAAAGATGTCTTTACAAATTAAGCACCTCAATAAGAAGTATAAAAAGCCTGTTTTTACAGATTTAAATTTAGAATTAGTGCCACAAACTATTTACGGTTTACTAGGGCGTAATGGCGTTGGCAAGAGCACTTTGCTCAATATTATTAGTAATCGAATTTTTGCTAATAGTGGGGAAGTCTTACTTGATGGGCAAATAGTGAAAAATAATGACTTAGCTCTCAGTCAAATATTTTTAATGAGTGAGGATAACCTTTATCCTCAAAGTACTAAAGTGAAAGACCTTTGGAAAATGTCAGCCAGCTTTTATGGCCAATTTGATTGGGATTTGGCGCAAGATTTTGCTCAGCAATTTGACTTGGATACGAGTAAAAAATTACGTAGCTTATCGACTGGTTATCGGACAATTGCGAAGATGTTAACTGCTTTGTGTGTTCCCTGCGAGTATATTTTTTTAGATGAGCCGATTTTAGGGCTTGACGCTGCCAATCGGGAAACATTTTACCAAGCATTATTAAAAGCGTATGCCCATCAGCCGCGAACTTTTGTAATTGCAACACATATTATTGAAGAAATTGAACAAATTCTTGAAAAAGCTATTATCTTAAATCACGGGCGTATCATCTCACAAGGTGATGTTGAGGAAATTACAGCATCTGTTAAATTAGTTCAAGGCCCTAAAGCGGCAGTGACAGCCTTGGTTTCGGATCAACAGATTTTAGAAAGCAAAGAATTTGGTAATATGATGACTGTCTATGTTCATAATTTAACAGCAAAAAAGATCCCTTCAGAAATAGAAATTAAAAATGTCGACTTGCAAACCTGTTTTATTCGCTTGACTAAAGGAGAAGAGGTCAATGAAAGTTAAAGTCTTATTAGCAATCAAAGCAAAGCCCTTTTTTAGACATGCTGCGGCGTGGTGGTTAGGATGCTGGATACTTGTCATCGTAGTCGCTTGGCTATTGGCGCCCCAGTTAAAAAGAGGGCGAACACCTACTTATTTAGATGTTTATGGGGTGATCTTGTTATATAGCGTATTAACGATCATTGGACCAGAAAAGTCGAGCTTTAAATTGAGCTTGCAGTATGGTGTTTCTCGTCGTAATTATACCTTGATGATGATATTGTTTCAGCTGATGAATGCTTTGTTTTTAGCGGTCTTATTGCTAGGTGGCTGTCAGATATTTAACAGTATTAATTCGTTAGTCCAGTTACAATTTTTACAGGGAATAGCACTACAAGCTTCATGGTGGGAGAATCTAAGTCTAATTGTATTAGAATCTCTAGCTTATAGCTCATTAACAGTTTTATTACTTACGCTGACTGATAACTTTATTTGGGGCAAATATGTGCTGACGGCAATTTTTGGCGTGTGGCTGTTAGGTGTTAATGAGATTGTTGGGTGGGTAACTTCTAAAACCGACATATTTATGCAAATTGGGAGGTTTTTAGAGCATACAGACCATGAAACTCGAATTTGTGTAATCTTAGCTATGCTCTTGGCAATTACGCTAATTTTTATGGGGTTGACTTTTGTTTCAAATCATTTTCGAGTGATAAAAAAGCAGAACAATCTGTAGTAGGATAGTAACTTTAAAGAGTAAGAGATTTTGTAATAATTTTGAGCGATTATCACTAACTTAATAGGTGATTAACTGGAGAATAAAATGAAAAATAAATATTTACTAAAACATTATTTGCTTAATTTATCAGCCAGTGTACTTGTTATACCAATACTTTTAATTACTCTAGAAGTTTTAGTGCAATGGATATTATCTGGAGATTTTATCTCGTCTAGAGTTGATACTATTACTATTTTATTTTTTTCGTTAATTTGTAGTTTTTATGTTTTTGAGAATCAGATTTTTGAATTGAGTCTACAGTGTAATATTTCTCGGAGATCATATACGAAAATTATTTTTATAATTGTTATTTTAAGCGCGTTTATATGTTTAGCAGAAATAATATTGTTAACTTGGTATGTAGCCTCTTTTTTGACAATTGGCAGTTTACTTTCTTAAGCAATTTTTCTATTGACATAGGTGAAAAGTTATTTTTAGAAGTATTAATTGGAATAATTGCAGGTATGTTGGGATGTTTGGCTATTTTAATTTTCCACAAAAAATCATTCGCATTTTTCTTTATTATTATTGTGGCTGACAATGTTACAGACTGGTTGAATTTTTTTGTCAATATTTCATACGGAAATATAATTTTGTTAGTTTTAGCAATTTGGTCAATGTGTTCATTAATGGTTTTATTTTATTGGATTAACCAAAAACGCGCAGTTAGCTAGCTTGTTGCACAGCGTCTGTTCTTATGATAGGATTTATTCAGTGCCTTGCGCTATTCAATCTAGGGGCTAATTTGAGTTTCAAGGTGAATTTATATATGACAAAAATTAATTTCAAAAATAATTTAACCAAAGTATTAATTACCTGGATGATGGTTTTTATTATTGGGATGATTTCGGGTATTTTGCGAAGATACTTTAAAGCAAATTCGTATTATCTAATAATTTATGAGTTAGTCATGCTGACGAGTATGTATTTACTCAATAAAAAGGTTTTAAAAGTTAAAATATACTTTAGTCCCACTGAGCGTTCTTGGCGGTTAATTCCTATTAACTGGTTAACTATTATTTTATTTTTACAAACTCTTTTATTAGTCATTCATCCTGATGAAAATCTTTTATTAGAAATTGCAATTTTTGTTTTTGCTGGATTTACGGAGGAATATACCTTTAGAGGACTTTTGTT
>NZ_SCHP01000080.1 GCF_013607485.1 Bombilactobacillus bombi | reverse complement strand
ATAATTAAAGCTGTTGCAATACTAAAAAAGTATTTTATACCGCGATGAGCGGGACGAGAACTTTTTTTGGAGCGATGATACTTTTCAACACGTGAATTAGCCATGATTTTCTCCTGTGGAATGGATTAGGCGGTAACAAACCTCTAAGTAGGGTAAAACCGGATTATAACCCGCATGAATTTCAAATGAATTCTGTTCAATGAAATTTAAAGGTAATGATTTTTTGCCACCTTGGCCTGCTTGTTGCCAAAAATTAATCAGTGGCTCAGCTGGTAAAACGAAATAACGCTGAAGAGTAACGAATTTAATAATCACGAAACAAATACCTTGCTGTTTTAGACAATTAGCCAAATGTTGAATTTGATGCTCATGAAAATTGCTCAAGGGAAAAGAAGTTTTGTGACGTGTTTCTTTAGCCTCAAAATCAATATAATGCCCTTGATAAACCCCATTGTAGTCTGTCGTTGAAGCCTGGCGGAAATAGGCTTCTTTAATTACAGCACGGCTGCGTTTAGGATAATCAACTTTAACAATTTGAATCGGCGTGGGCTTTTTATAAATTACAGCTAATTGGTGATTACGATAATAAATATTACTCTCATTAATTTCTTGCTCTAAAGTCATGCCCCGATCTCCAAAAATAACCGGACGTTTGGAGGCAGAAGACATAACTGCGGCTGACTTAATTCCTTGGGGATATTTAATCAATTTATTACCTCCTAGCTGTTGAATATTATATCATGGTTCTGAAATAGACAAGAAAGATGATTTATGGAAAACATTAAAAATCTCTGGATTAGTGGGTATCGTTCGTATGAGCTAGGAATTTTCCAAGATGATGATCCTAAAAAGAAAATTATTGAAGACTATTTAAGCCAAATTTTACAAAATTATTGCGATCAAGGCCTCGAATGGATTCTCACTGGCGGCCAATTGGGGATTGAACAATATGCCATTGAAATAGCAGGTCAATCAATATTTAAAGACTATAATTTACAAACTGCAGTTATGCTACCCTTTAATAATATGTCCAAAAATTGGAGTGAAAAAAATCAGCAACGCCTGGCGAAAACTCTGACCAAAGCAACGTATTATAATAGTGTGAGTCAAAATGATTATGTTCATCCCAGCCAATTTACTAACTGGCAAAATTTTATGCTGCAGCATACTGATGCGTGCTTATTAGTCTATGATGTGGAATATCCAGGAAAAAGCCAGTTTGAATATCGGGCAATTCAAAAATATCAACAACATCATGACTATGGTCTTCAAATAATCGATATGTATGATTTACAAGATTTTGTCGATTCCCAAACTGATGTTTAAAAAATATTAAAATTATTAATTTATGCTAAAGCACTAGTCAGTTTTTGTTATAATAAAAGAGTATGATAGGGGTGTTATGAATGAAAGAGATTAAATTAGATCCAAAGCAAATTGTTGAGAAACGTTTTAAAACTGCTTTAAAAGGATATAACGGCCAAGAAGTAGATGCGTTTTTAGATGAAATTATTCAAGATTATGAAACTTATGATAAAATGATTACTGATCTAAAAGCGGAAAATAAGCGTTTGATTGAACAATTAGATAGTAATAGTGCACTTAGATCAGCGGCAGTTACAACGCCTTCAGAAAAATCTGCAGTTGAAGTAACAACCGCATCTGTGAATGCTACTAATGATTCTTCCGATGCACCTGTACCTGGTACAACTTATTATGATATTTTAAAACGCCTTTCGAATTTAGAACGGCATGTATTTGGTCAGACTTCAGCAAATACAAATAATAAAATAATGACATCAGTATCCAATGATACTCGGCGGCCAGTTGTTAGTACAAATGAACAATTAAATCAAGATGATGAGAAAGTCTAGCAATTTAAGGCTTAATAGAGTATGATATTAAGTGCAGGTTTTGAGTAATCGCGGTTTGCTACTGCAAGCTGAGGAAAGTCCACGCCGGCATAAGCTGCAATGCTTATAGTGTTCGCGTTCAGCCCAAGAAGCTGGAGAATCTGGTTATCCAGATGACGGCGGCCAACTTGCTAAGGTCTTTTGACTAAGCAATAGTAGCCTGAAAGTGCCACAGAAACGCATACTTTTGGAAACAAAAGTTTGGAACGGGTAAACCCCACGAGCAGGAAACCCAAACTTTGGTAGGGGAGTTTCGACACGGGGAAACAAACTCACGTCGAAAACACTTTTGTGTAGATAGATGATTACTGAAGGCAGTTAGTGGCGTAACTGTTGGAACAGAACGTGGCTTATAGAAATCTGCATGCCAAAAGGGTGGACTTGTGTCCACCCTTTTTTTATTAAAAAGGAGATAAATATGAAATTATTAGCAACCATGGCTAGCGGCTTTGAGGCAATAACTAAAAAAGAACTTCAGAATTTGGGTTATCAAGTTCAAATTGAAAATGGCAAAGCCTACTTTGAAGGTGGATTAGAGGATATCGTCAAAACCAATTTATGGTTACGAAGTGGGGATCGTATTAAAATTGTTTTAAAAGAATTTGAAGCCTTAAATTTCGATGATTTATTTGAAGAAGTGAAAGCTGTTGATTGGGATCGCTGGTTGCCCCTTGATGCTGCTTTTCCTGTCAAAGGGCGCAGTGTTAAATCTCAATTACATTCTGTTCCGGATATTCAAGCCTTAACAAAAAAAGCAATTGTCGATAAAATGACGACTGTTTATCATCGTCGTGGCTGGCTGCCCGAAAGTGGTTCCATCTTTCAAATCGAAATCCGTTTAGTTAAGAATCAGGCGGAATTGACACTTGATACAACAGGCGAATCTTTATTTAAGCGGGGTTACCGGCAGGAACATGGTGGTGCACCTCTTAAAGAAAACTTTGGAGCTGCATTAGTCT
This sequence comes from Bombilactobacillus bombi, assembly GCF_013607485.1. Taxonomy (GTDB): domain Bacteria; phylum Bacillota; class Bacilli; order Lactobacillales; family Lactobacillaceae; genus Bombilactobacillus; species Bombilactobacillus bombi_A. The sequence goes on along the minus strand of NZ_SCHP01000080.1, from coordinate 1,034 downwards.
TATTAACCCCTTGGCGGGCAAGTGATCCTTTTTGCGATCCTACAACCGGATCGGGCACTATCGCCATTGAAGCTGCTTTGATTGGACGCAACATTGCCCCCGGTTTAAAGCGGCATTTTGCCTTTGAAAAATTCCCTTGGTTTGATGAGCAAATTTTGACTACAGCACGCACACAAGCTCAACAGCAGATCTTACCTAGCGGTGATTTACAAATTCAAGCCAGTGATATTGATGGTTCCATGATTGACATTGCAAAACTTAATGCTTATCAAGCTGGGGTCTTGCATGATATTCAATTTAAGCAGATTGCTGTTAAGGATTTACAATTAACTAATGATAATGGCTTTTTAATTGCCAACCCTCCATATGGTAAACGAATGCAGGCTCAAACCCAAGCTCGACAACTTTATCAACAAATGGGGCAAAATTTTGAAAAATTATCCACTTGGAGCAAGTATTATCTCTCTAGTGATTTAGAGTTTGAAAAATTTTATGGAAAAAAAGCTACCAAACGCCGTAAATTATATAACGGTGCTTTAAGAACGGACTTGTTCCAATATTGGGGACATCCTACTTATAGGAAATGACGCCGAATCATATCGATAATTAAGACAAGAATTAACACTACACTAATAATTACTGCGTAAATCCAAGCCCATCTACCTTGGGTTAGGGGCAAGGACATGTTCATACCATAAAATCCCACGACAATGGATGGGATTGTCAAAATTAACGAATATACGGTCAAATAACGCATGACATCATTTGTATCATTATTTAAGATATTATTATATGTACCAGCTAATTGTTGGACGATGTCATTTAATAATTGAAAATCTTTAAGAGCCTGATTAGATTCAATCCGGGCGGCTGTTAATTGTTGTCGCAAGTTATGATCTAACTTTAAAGTACTATTAGGCATTTTAAAAAAGGCCGAAATTTGATTTACTAAGTCGTTATTGCCAGAAGTAGCAGTAAGCCCAAAGGTGATTTTTGATTGTAAAGCGGCTAAATTTTTAATTGTAATGGCTGTC
>NZ_SCHP01000007.1 GCF_013607485.1 Bombilactobacillus bombi | reverse complement strand
TCAAGTGTGTGTGAGCAAAAGAGGTCTTCTACTAATTATTTTGTCTTACTTCTAAAACCATGATGTAGTCCATTTTTTTATACCCCTTGGTCTTCTACTAATTATTTTGTCTTACTTCTAAAACATAAGGGACATGGAGTGGGAGCCCAGTGGTGGTCTTCTACTAATTATTTTGTCTTACTTCTAAAACGTTCATTTACTATTCTTCCAACAAAATCATGGTCTTCTACTAATTATTTTGTCTTACTTCTAAAACAGTATGCACTAAAAGCCCACACGGGCGCTAGGTCTTCTACTAATTATTTTGTCTTACTTCTAAAACCTGAAGATCTAAAAGGCTTAAAAGGTGGGTGGTCTTCTACTAATTATTTTGTCTTACTTCTAAAACGATTAGTCTGTTCCAAGTCTTGAATAATCTGGTCTTCTACTAATTATTTTGTCTTACTTCTAAAACCTTGTGAGGGGTCTTTCATCGCTTACCTGCGGTCTTCTACTAATTATTTTGTCTTACTTCTAAAACCCAGTTACCCGCTTACCAGGCTACCACGTTGGTCTTCTACTAATTATTTTGTCTTACTTCTAAAACGTGAAAGTTGGCGACCACGTTAAAGGCGGCGGTCTTCTACTAATTATTTTGTCTTACTTCTAAAACTGTCTAAATCTAATCCAATTTTAATATTCATACATAAACCCGTCGGCATCAATAGCAAACCGCGACAAGCCATGAAAGTCACCTCCTAAAATACGTGTATTATCAATTAGTATTATTTTAACATTTTTTGCATGCGCAACGTCAATAATTTCTTGAATATCTTCTAAATTAAAAATTGAATTCAAACCGGCTATGATAATTAGCGAAGCTAACTTTAATTCAGCAATAATTTCAATAATACCAACTACTTTATCCAAAACATCAGTCCATTCAAACATATCAATTTTTAAATCTTTAGAATCCAATAAGCTGCTAATGTCCAACTCATTTCGAAAAGATAATGGTATCTGCCAACCGGAAATTTCATTAAACAAAATCCGATTTAAATCTTGATTCAATTTTTGAATTTCATTAATTTGAATTTGTTCAAGAGACTTAATCATAATTTTAATAATTTTTTGTAAAGTATCTGAGCTGTTAATATCAAAAGCAAAAACATCAGTAATAACTTGAATATTACGATAGCTGATCGGTTGATCATTCTCATAAAAACGCAACAGCTTATGTTCAGATGCTAGATCAAAAATCACTTTGCGATACTCATATTTATTAGTCAAATAAAGGCTTAAAGCGGAATTGGGACAATCAAGGGGATCATTGGGATAATAAACTAACCTTAAGTTCATATAATAGTTAACCTTTCAAATTTATCTTCTAAAACATTCGGGTCTTTTCCCGTTAAATAATTAATATTAGCGTATTGTTTTTCTGTAATGATCAAAGATTGAACTAATCCCTTTGGTGGAGCCTGCTTGGCAATACGCTGCTCCATAAACTCGGCTGCAGGTTTATTAATTGCAATCCGCCCGTAGATAGATTCTTGAATCATCAAAAATCCTTCATTGATTAAAACCTTGCGAAATTGTCGGTAATTACGGCGATCAGCACTAGTATCAACTGGTAAATCAAACATTATTAATAATCGCATAATTCGCTGCCTCATTTCTTCTGCTCCGCCAAAACAAAAAGCACCAGTGGGCGTTTGTCTAACTCTCCATTCAAAAAATGTAGACAATTGCGCACATATTCTGTGATTGCATTTTGTAAAATCATTTGCTTCTCTCCAAAGGTTATTTCGGTATTTAATAAATCTACTAACTCTAACTTAGCGTACTTTAAATTAGGTTCATCTCTTAAATCATAAACCCGCTGATCTACTAGCTGCCGAAAGGGTTCCATCAAATCAGAAGACAGATTAAAGGTATTTTTAATACTATGATGGTGAATGCCCAATTCCGTCAAATATCCTTGTGCCACAATTTCTCGATTAAAGTTAGATAATAAAATCGAATAACCATAATTTAAGTAAGTGTTAATTTGAGATTCTTGCCCGCGGCTAAAATGGGGGCCAAATAAATAGGCAAAATATTTTCTGGCTACAACCGCTTCTCGGTTACTTTCATCATTGAACTCTAAATGATTAATTTCTGTTTGGATTTCTTCCACATCATTCAATAAACCTAGTTGAAGTAATAATTGATTTTGATTAGCCATTTTTTGGCGGACAATTTGTGTCCACAAGGCCTGCTTAGTAGGTAAAGGCCAATTGATTTGATTTTCAATCGTTTGATTACGATTATTATAGGCATAATACCCGCTAATTTCCGCACAGGGGTTATAATCGTTATTACAAAAAATTAGTTTGATATTATTCTCAACCAGCTTTTGTATTAAAAAGGCGGTTAAAGTCACTTGTGTACTCTGCAAAACAATCGTAGCAATATCAACTAAAGGAAACTCATACAATTGCAGATGATCAGTTTGTATTAATAATTTATTAGCTTTATAAGATAACTTGGAATGATTAGTAATCACAATTTGTCGCCAGGCCAAAAGTAATTCCTCCTTTACAATCTCCAAAAAACGTTTTATACTATTTGTGTTGAAGCAATTCAACACTTCTGCTAATTATTTTGTCTTACTGATTTAAAATAAATGTTTACATTAACTGCTCTTTTGAGTGGCCCTGCATGGGGCCTTTTTTGTTGCTTAAATTTATTTAATTAAGAATCGTTTTTCAAACAAACCTGTTGGTGAAGTATAGATAAAGTAAGTATCATTTAAATTTATACCGTTTGGCTTTCTGCCAAATACTGTAGATTTAGTACATCCAAATTCAATATTTTTAAAATTACCATTAAGAGCATTGGCATGAAGCATATTCAGCAATTGACTAATAATCTGTTGTTGTTTAGCCACATCACAAGCTGTAAAATCGGCAAAACTATCTTGTAGAGACTGATATTCATATTGATAAAATGGATAATATTTAGGCATTAATTTTAATATTTCCTGATAAACATCTTCAAAACTATAATTTAAATCAGCTATAATTTCTGTCACCACTGCTTTTTTAGAAGCAGTACGTGTCAAAAATTCATAAGCACGTGGAGAAAGTCCTAACTGTTGAAAATTTTGAATCTCAGTTGGCGAAGACAGGCATAATAACCCGACTTCTTTACTCCAGATAATTTGATACTTAGGGACTTTGGCTATTACTATTTCTAAAGACTTTTTATGCTTCACGTTTTGCAGCAGCCAGTTAATTAAAGTAACTTTTTTACTTTGTATTAATTTGTCTACATAAACTGGAATACCTACTAGTCTAATTTTTTTATTATCAATCTTAACTGCTGTTGAATATGCAGATTGTACACTTGAGTACCCGCCATAGATTTCCGGATCCCGATCTTGCTTTTGTGCAATGAGACCATTTTTAGCACCTGGAGCAAAGAGGGTTTCTTTATAAAAAGCACCATGATTATACTCAGTTTTGCGCGTAACATTAACTTGCTTGTATTCTAGAACTCGGCGTATGTCAGAGATTTGTTGTGCGGGCCAGATTATTTCACCATTTTCATCTGCTAAAGCTTGATTATCTTCGATATCATGCAACAAAAAACTATTATTAGTGAGTTGGTCTCTTTTATGCGGATCTTTTTCCAAACGCAAATCCTGCTTAACATGCGCTAAGAATTTTTGGTAATTATTTAAAATAAGTTCACTTTCTAAATCAGGGTATTGCTTTAATAAATAAGTTCCTACTATGTTTGCCAAGTAAGCATCATGAGCATGGTGAAAATCATTAATCTGCCGATTTTTATAAAGATTAAATTTGGAACGTAGTTCTGAACTCATCCCGGCCTTGACAGCTACTACTTGGGTGTTTTCTGCTTGGAAATAATTGTCAAAAATTGTCGCTACATTTTTAATAATTTGCCGCGTTTCTACTAATTGACGATTAATAAAGCCTTTTTCATTACCGGGCTTAATTTCCCGCCGTATTAAATTAAAGTATTTCTTAGGTCCCATTAAGCCCCACTTATACAATTGCTCCCAGCGGTTCTTATTGTGATTAATAATCTGATCGCTTAACAAAAGGCTATCTAACTTTCGCTGATTTTCAGACTTTAGAACCAAGGCCTTGTTTTCCAAAGAATCATCTTTGATATAGGATTGCGGTAAAATATGATCGACTTCATATTGCTGTAAATTGTTGATATCTAAAGGAGTATCAGAATAAAGGCTTTTACCTAATTGAGCAAAGTATAGATATAAGCGTTCATTTTCTAAATTGCCTTGATTGTCTGTGAGTTGTTCTAATAAGGCAGGTTGAACTTCTTGCACTTGTTTTTTGATAGTTTTATAAACATTATTTAAGCGATTATACCGGCTGATAGTGCGTTTATGTTTTTGACTTTCTAACGCTCCGCGGGCAAATTCAATAAAGATTTTCTCAGGTGCATGACCCATAACTTGCACGATATCCTGCACGATTAAAAAGGCTTGCCAAATCCCCCGTTTAATTGCTGGTGACCCAGCTAATTCATTGATAACATCAAGCATTGGCTTTTGGGCATTACTTTCCGCATTAATTTTGGTAATTTGTTCTTCAAAATTATACTTATCTGAATGTAATATTTGCATAAAGTTTTGATTGGTGGTCCAAAGTAAAGAAATAATACTTTCTTCGGTTTGCCCCGGTAAAGCGGCTAATAAATGGCGCGATAAGCGTCCCCATCCTTGATAACGCATATTGCTTAATTGGTCAATTTGCTTTTTGGTATAGTGATATGGTGAATTTTCTAATTTTAATTTTAAAATATGATGATCTTCAAAAACTGTCAGCCAAACTATTAATTCTTCTAGTTGTGCTTGATTATCCGGATTTTCCAGGAAGTCAGCTCCAAAAATCGGTACAAAATCATGATAGGTACTCAAAGAACTATTAAATTTGGTGGAGTCGCTGAGGCCTGTAATTTTCACTTGATCGGAAAAATAGCCGTTTTCAATAAGCCAATTTTGTAATCTTTTGACAGAAACGCTGCGATGAGCTTTAAAAACTTCATTATAAATACGCTGCTTTAACTCCACATCCCAATTAGGGCGATAATCTAATTTGACTTTATTTAACTCATTTAAAACCTCGTATTTTTGATATAAAAGGCTCATCTTGGGTAAAACTGGTTCTCCTAATAAATAGGTATCAGTAGCCGTCATTCGGCTAATGAACTTCATAGAAGACTGTTCTAAGTCAATTTTTTCAGTAAAATTCCAAGGATAAATTTTACCGTCGGCCTTTCGACTCATCCAGGCAAATTGACTATGCTTTGTATCTGTCAAAGGTCCCACATAATATGGAACGCGAAAACTTAATAGAGAGATTAACTTGTCAGCTTGCTCTCTTAAGAAGGGATAATATTGGCTTTGATTTTCAATGATTTTTTTTAATTCAATTAAGTGCAATTGATAAGGAATAGCACCATTATCCCGCGTTCTCTGCTTCAATAAATAGCTATCTGTAGCAATAGCGGCTAGAGCTTTTTGGGCTAATGTTTCTGGTTGAGCATCTTTTAAGAATTTAGTTATTTGCTTGTAAAATTGTTCGCGATCCATCTTATTATTATTGTGAATATAATTTGTGTATAAATCGCGTTGGTCACGTGCTGTAGAAGAGTCTGCCTGCTGCCACATTTGTTTGAGTTCTTCTAATTGCTGGCTGTGTTGTTCATAAAGTTCCACCCAGGCATCACTTAGATAAGTTTTGCCATTTAAAATTTGCGACAAGACAATTTCATTATAAATTTGATAAATCTTTTCTAAGAGGGCATTTTGGGTGTCAGTTAACTCTTCCTGCACTTGTTCTAACTTTGTATCCAAATTACTATCAGAAAATTTTAAGGCTAATTCATCTTTGCTGGCCACTTCGACATCTAAAATTACATCTAAATGGCCTTTATTGCCCGCCATCAACTTTAAAAGTTCGGTAATTTTGAGTTTATCACTTTTAGGAAAGTCTAATAATTTTTGTGCTTGGGAAACCTTAGTTGAAGCATTTATGCTCTTATCCATTAAAACATCTTCAATTGTGGTTAAATCCACCTCTAAGTTGTAGGCTTCAAGGGTCTGGCTTAATTCCGCTAATAAGTCATGTAATTGAGCTCCGGAGCTTTTAAGATTTTCTCCTTGGCTTTCATACAAAAAATTACCACGATACTTAATGAGATTATGCAAGGCTAGATAAATTAATCGGATATCGAATTTTTGTTCGGGATGATGGATCATAACAGAACGTAAATGACTGATGGTAGGATACTTTTCATAAAACTGCTTTTCACCATCTTCATCTTGAAAAACGATATGGTTAAAAAATTGATGCTGACCATCACCTTGAGCCACCCAAGAATAATTTAAGCGAGCAAAAAATTCTGGATCAACTTGATTAATGGCTGGAGCAAATATTTCTTTCAGCCATTCTAAACGCTGCTTACGCCGGTTTAAGCGGCGGCGTACCGAGCGATAGCCCCGCCGTTCTTCTGCAGTCTGACCACTATCAAAAAGGCGTACACCGAGAGCATTCTTTTTCTTTAACGAAAATAACCGATACTGGTCATCGGTTACTGCCCAGCCGACGCTTGCCGTTCCAATATCGAGACCGATATTATAATTATCTGATCTTTTTTTGTTTAAATTTTCCATAATGTTCTCCTTATAATTTTAAAATTCTTGTAATTGTTTACAAGTTTTAATTTACCGATGTAATTACATATAGTCAATAAGATCCCGCAAAAAAGCCCTTTCAAACTTCGTTATTATTCTTTGAAATGATTAATAGTATTATAATAAGGTTTTAAACAGAATTGATAAATTGACACGCAAGCGCTCTTTAATTAAACTAGTGCTATCAATAGAGGAGGAAATGTTATGTGCGGTATTATTGCATTTAGCGACCCAACAATTAACGACAAAGAAACAACTATTAAGTCTATGATGAAAATGATTCAGCACCGAGGACCTAATGTTAAGGGCAGTGGTTTTTATACTAATGACCAGATGGCCTTGGGCTTTCGGCGTTTAAGCATCATCGACCTACAAGGCGGTAAACAGCCGATTTATAATGAAGATCAATCAATTTTAATTACTTTTAATGGCGAAATTTATAATTATCAAGAATTACGTCAAGAATTAATTCAGTCAGGCCATACCTTTACTACTAAAACAGATACAGAAGTGCTTCTCCACGGTTATGAACAATGGGGCATGGAAGGCACCTTACAGCGAGTACGGGGAATGTTTGCCTACTTGATTTGGGATGACAACAAAAAGACCCTCTATGGTGCGCGGGATTTCTTTGGGATTAAGCCACTTTATTACTATCAAAAAGATGATACTTTTATCGTGGGTTCAGAAATTAAAGCTTTTTTAAAGCATCCTAATTTCAAAAAAGAACTCAATCAAGCTGCGATTAAGCCCTTTTTAATGAATCAGTATAACGACTTAGATGAGACCTTCTTTAAAAATGTCTATAAATTCCCTGCCGGGCATTGGTTCGAATTCCACGAGCAAGATTTACAGATTCATCAATATTGGGATGCCCAATACAAGATTAATCAGCAGCGTTCTTTCAGCCAAACGGTTGATGAAATTGATCAGACAGTTAAGGATTCAGTTAAATTACATCATATTGCAGATGTGCCGGTGGGCAGTTTTCTTTCAGAAGGTGTAGATTCAAGTTACGTTACTGCCGTGTTACATCCCCAAGAAGTTTTTAGCGTAAACTTCGACAATGGTCCTTATGATGAAGCTAGTGTAGCCAAAGAATTAGCTGATAAAGAGGGGTTACATTTTAATGAAGCTACTGTTAATGGTGATGAAGCATTTAATGATTTTGCGGAAATGCAGTATCACTTAGATGAACCAGATAGTAATCCGTCAGTTATTCCTCTTTGGTATCTTTGCCGTCTTGCCCGCAAAAAAGTTACTGTGGCTTTATCTGGCGAAGGAGCAGATGAATTATTTGCTGGCTATGTTAATTATGGAATGCATACCAAAAATACCATAGTTAAAATATTTGCTGATGGAATGCATCAACTGCCGCCTAAAGTTCGGTTACACTTGGCTAAAGGATTGAAAAAAATGCCTGATTTTCCAGGTAAGGTGCACTTATATACTAAGACGGCTCAACCGTCAGCTTATTATGTAGGAGAATCTTTGATTTACGATCCCGATCAGCCAACTATTTTCACATCCCAACAAGCTAATGATATTTTACAGCCGCAATATCAAAATGATTTGACTGTCCAAGGTATCTACAAAAAAGACTTTGCCAAAGTCAAAGATGCTGAAGAAGTTAAACAAATGCAGTACATTGACTTACATCACTTTATGCTGAACGATATCTTGCAAAAGGCTGACAAAATTTCAATGGCACATTCTCTAGAATTGCGAGTTCCTTTTTTAGACCGTAAAGTTGCTGAACTAGCTAATTCTATTCCTTCTAATATGTTAATCAATAATCATGATACCAAATATGCCTTTCGTAAAGCTGCTAACCGTCATCTTCCCCAGGATTGGGCAACTCGACCAAAACTAGGTTTTCCTGTACCTATTAAAACTTGGCTGCAAGAAGATAAATACTATCAACGTGTTAAGGCCTTATTCAGTGAGTCCTGGGTAAATGATATCTTTGACCAAACTAAAATCCTGCAATTATTACAAGACAATTACGAAGGTAAAATTGACGGCCGGCGGCAAGTTTGGAATATCTTTACTTTTTTAACTTGGTACAAACTTTATTTTGTAGATTTTGCAGCGACTGTTCAAAAATATGAACACTTACAACCTGATGTTCAACAATTTATGGATAATGGCACTTTGATCTAAGTATTTAGGTAGCAATCATTAAAAAATTAATTATTTTTAATGATTTGTTTAGCATCTGGCGTTGATTTATGATATCATTTTCACAGATTATATAATTGAGGTATAAAAAATGTTAATTAAATCTTTAGTCATGAAAAAACGCTTCTTAACCACCGTGAAAGAAACCGTTACGCTTCAACAAGCCTTAGACATTTTAGAGGACAGCGGTTATCGTTGTGTGCCAATTCTAGATGAAAGTGGGACTATTTTTCGCGGTAACATTTACAAAATGCATATTTATCGTCACAAATCGCGTGGAGGCGATTTGAGTTTACCAGTGACATATCTGCTCAAAAATGCCACTAAAACTATTCCCATCAATGCTCCTTTCTTTAAGGTCTTTTTCAATATCAAGGATCTGCCTTATATTGCAGTCTTAGATGAAAATAGTCATTTTTACGGTATTTTGACTCATACTAAACTTCTCAATATGCTTTCTGAAGCTTGGAATGTGCATACAGGCAGCTATGTTTTAACTGTTATTTCTTCAGGTCAAAGAGGTGAATTAGCCGAAATGGCCAGCATCATCAGTAAAGAAGTTGGAATTGCCGGCTGCTTAACTCTAGATGCGCGAAAAAATGCCTTAGTTAGAAGAAACTTATTTACCTTGCAGCCTAATGTCACTGCTGAACAACTTAAACAAGTTGTGAGCGAGTTAGAAGAGAATAATTATCGGGTTTCCGAAATCGATGATTTACAAAAGCAAACAGTGCTAGATAATCTACCTAATTAAAACTTCTATTATTCCATAACTAAAAAAAGGGATTAAGATATTTGGTCTTAATCCCTTTTTTATATGATTAACACTACCAAAATTCATGATTTGGCATTTAGTCACTCAATTTAATTTCAATAATATATTTATAAATGAATGCTGACTTTTAAAGCTTTATCCACTGCAAGCATTTTATCAGCTGACAAAGTAGTTACCTTTTCTTTTAAGCGCTGCTTATCAATTGTACGAATCTGTTCAGTCAAAATCACAGAATCCTTGCTAAAACCATCTGCAGTAGTAATACCCACATGAGTCGGCATTTTTGGCTTTTGAATTCGTCCGGTAATCGCAGCTACAATTGTCGTTGGACTATACTTATTGCCAATGTTGTTTTGAATAACTAATACAGGACGCATCCCACCTTGCTCTGAACCTACTACTGGTGATAAATCAGCATAATATACATCACCGCGCTTAATTAAAGTCCCCACTGTCGCTTCTGTCAGCCTCCTGTTCACAAATTAAAAAAGCATTACTTAGCTCTTCATTAATATCTGCCATATCTAAATAACCATGGATTAATTGGGCCGCAAAGTTCCCCTCACGCTGAAAAAAGTTTAATAAAGCTTCATCAATTACCCAATTAATATCACAAGCATTCTCATCAGTATACTTCTGTAACCGTTCAACAAGTTCAGCATCTAGACGAACTGAAAAATCTTTTTGAATATCGGCCATGGCTAATTCCCCCTCCTGGTATTTTCAACATTAATATACCATTAATGGGAGATTAATTCACGTACTTTCGAACAATTCGATCTGATAAATTGCAAATGATTTCATAATTGATAGTTTGGGCATACTTAGCTGCCGCTTCAACGCTTAAATGAGCTTGATGGTCTACACCAATTAAGGTGACTGTGGTTCCTAAAGGATACAACTTAGGTACCTTAATCATTAATTGATCCATACAAACACGTCCAACAATCGGACAAAAATGGCCTTGCACCAGCACATAGCTGCCACTCATCCGCCGCAGCCATCCATCAGCATACCCAATAGGTACTGTTGCAATAATTTCTTCACTTGGAGCGGTGTAAGTCGCTCCATAACCAATTTTTTGACCCGCAGCAACCTTTTTAATATGCACAATTTGCGACTTAAGAGACAAGGCCGGCTGTAAATCATAAGGTGGCTTAATGGCAGTTCCAGATGGATTCAATCCATATAAAGAAATACCTAAGCGAATCATATTGCTTTGACAATCTAAATGCCATAATGAAGTGGCCGAATTGGCACAATGAACATATTTAAATTGAATTGGTAAATCAGCGGTTAATTCTTTAAATATTTGCACCTGTTGTTCAAAATAATCAGAATCAACTTCATCAGCAGTCGCAAAATGAGTAAAAATCCCTTCCGGAATCAAGAAAACTTGTTGTGAAATGAAGTCACAGGCACAAATAACACTAGCTTTATCGGTAAAACCTATGCGTCCCATTCCGGTATCTAAGGCTAAATGAACTTTTAAGGGTTGACTCAAAGTAGCAGCAGCTTCTTGAAGCCAAGATAAGGTGGCAACCGTTAAAGAAATATTATTTTGAGCTGCTAAATTAGCCTGAGCTACAGGAGTAACTCCTAGAACCAAAATAGGTTGGGTGAGCCCTGCTGCCCGTAATTCTAAAGCCTCATCTAAAACCGCCACACAAAAGCCATCAACGCCAACTTGGCTTAAGGTCTGAGCAACCTCAAGCGCTCCATGACCATAAGCATTAGCCTTTACTACTGCAAAAATGCTAGTTTGAGAATTTAATAATTGACGTTCCTGCAATAAATTATTTTTAAGAGCTTGCCGGTCAATAATTATTTCTGTTGGCCGATGTATTGCTGGTTTCATAACTAATCGACTCTTTTCTCAAGAATAACTTCTGTAAACACGTAATCTTTAGTATGAGAAATAGACACAAATACTGAGCCCAAAAACACTTGTTGTTGAATATACGGTTTGCCTTGGGGATTATTCAAGATGGATAAATCTTGAAAACCAACTTTGCCAATGCCAGTACCTAAAGCTTTAGTAAAAGATTCTTTAGCCGAAAAACGCCCCGCCAAGTATTCTTTTTGCCGTTGTTGTTGATAATGATTAAACTGCTCCAATTCTGAAGGAGTTAAAACTCGCGCAACAAAGCCAGCAGTCCGCTGGGCAGCTTGCCAAACCCGGTTTATTTCTGTAATGTCTATTCCTAAACCTTGAATCATCAACTTCACTTCCAAAAATATAAAAACGCCATAAAAGTATCTTAAACTTTAACGACGTTTCTATTTACATAACTAGGCTTGAGCACGTACGGTATATTTACGCCGCCGCCGTGGCTGTGAATGCCTACTATGGCTGTGTTCACCATTACGATGACTATCGTGATTACCACCACGACGATCAGAGCGATTATTTCGATGTGAACTATGACCGTGGCCAAAATGGCCGCCACCGCGGTGACCATCTCGGGAACGCCGGTTTGGTAAGGGACGTTCAGGAGTAATCTTGACTGGAATGGATTCTGGATCCTTACTCAAATTCTTTAATAATAATTGAGCCAATACCAACGGATCATAATCTTGTAATAATTGTTGAGCTGCTGGAGTGAATTTATCTAATTTGCCAGCTTGTACTTGACGAGCAATTTCTTGCTTAGCGGTCTCAATTTGACCTGCAAGTGCTTCAGCATCGGTCGGTGGCTTTAAAGGCAACATCCGGACATTAGTTAACTGCTCAATACCCCGTAAATAACTAATTTCATTAGGAGCCACAAAAGTTACAGAAATCCCTGAATGACCAGCACGCCCTGTCCGGCCAATCCGATGGACATAACTGTCTGGATCTTGAGGAATATCATAGTTATAAACATGACTAACGCCTGAAATATCTAGTCCCCGAGCAGCAACATCAGTTGCTACAAGATAGGTCAGCTTGCCTGTTTTGAATTGGTGGAGTACACTCATCCGTTTTTGTTGGGACAAGTCCCCATGAATACCTTCAGCATTATAACCCCGTGCTTTCAAGCCGCGTGTTAATTCATCTACACGCCGTTTGGTACGTCCAAAAATCAAAGCTAATTCTGGTTTTTGAACATCGAATAAACGCGTCATAGTATTGAATTTTTCGTATTCTTTAGAGCGCACCATATACTGTTCAATTTTATCAGCTGTTAATTCTTTGGATTTAATTTTAATAATTTGAGGATCCTGCATGAATTTTTCCGCAATCCGCATGATAGGCTTGGGCATAGTTGCAGAATATAACAAAGTTTGGTGTTGAGATGGCACATTCTTTAAAATGTTTTCGATGTCTTCGACAAAGCCCATATCTAACATTTCATCAGCTTCGTCCAAAACAACCTTTTGAACATGTTCCAATTTTAGGGTATGCCGTTTAATGTGGTCTAATAAACGGCCGGGAGTCCCCACAACTACTTGTGGATGAGCCTGTAATTGCTTGATTTGCCGCCGAATGTCGGCACCACCATAAACAGCAATTACTTTAGTATGACGATACTTACCTAAACGCTGCAGCTCTTCTTGAGTTTGTACAGCCAATTCACGCGTAGGTGAAATAATTAAGGCTTGGATGTTAGCATTTTTTACATCTACTTCTTGTAAAATCGGTAACCCAAAAGAGGCCGTCTTACCAGTACCAGTTTGGGCTTGCCCAATGACATCTACTCCTGACAGTACCAACGGAATAGTTTGGACTTGAATCGGTGTTGCTTCACTGAAGCCGGCATCATTAATTGCTGATAGCAGGCTTTCATCTAAATTAAGTTCACTAAATTTCAAAAATATCCTCCTAGATTTTGTGAAAGTCTATCACAAACCCGGCGTTAATCTTTGAAAACCTAGCCGTCTTGTAATGCAAATTATTTTTCAGAAACTTTCACTAATAAATAACTTTACCATTTTTTAGGCTGAAGATAAAGTAATACACTGACTTTTTTCAGTCTAATCATATAAATCTTTAACCAGTAACACTCTAACTATTTAAATTTATCAAGTATCGGTTTTGGTCACGCTTACAATAAGTGATATACAGCTAAATCTTTTTCCGATATAATTAATTGGTAAGTTAATATTATAAAGATATGGAGGCAAATAATGGTTAAACAAGTAAGAATTGGCAAAACTGATGTTCAAGCAACCGCTCTAGGCTTAGGAGCCAATGCTGTGGGCGGCTATAATCTTTTCCCTAATTTAAAAGATGCAGCTGGCTTAGAAATTGTGCGCACGGCTTTAGAAAATGGTATTACCTTATTAGATACCGCTTTTGTCTATGGACTAGGACATTCTGAAGAATTAATCGGTCAAGCCCTGAAAGATTTTAACCGCTCTCAAATCATCATCGCTACCAAAGGAGCACAAGATTTTTCGAGTGGTGAACAAGAAATTAATAATGACCCCCAATTTTTAACCCAACAAGTTGAAGCTAGTCTTAAAAGATTACAAACTGATTATCTGGATATTTATTATATTCATTTTCCAGATAAAAAAACTCCTAAAGCAGAAGCTGTAGGAGCTTTGCAAAGATTACGCGAGCAAGGCAAAATTCGCGCCATTGGTGTATCTAACTTTAGTTTGGAACAAGTCAAAGAAGCCAATGCTGATGGATATTTAGATGTAGTAGAAGATGAATTTAGTCTTCTTCACCAAGATCGTGCTCAAGATTTGCTGCCTTATCTTAAAGAAAATCAAATTAGCTTTGTGCCTTATTTTCCTTTAGCATCGGGTTTATTAACAGGAAAATATGAAAATGATGTCCATTTTCCGGCTGATGATATTCGCAGCCAAATGGCCGATTTTCAACAGCCTCGTTATGGTCAAATCTTAAAATCCGTCAACCAACTTCGCCCCATCGCCGCTGCTCATCAAGCAACCGTGGCCCAGTGTGTCCTTGCTTGGTACATGATGAATCCTTATATTAGTGTGGTCATCCCGGGTGCTAAAAAAGCAGCCCAAGTAGCTGCTAATGCTCAAGCCTTAAACATTGATTTAAGTACTACTGAATATGAAGCAATTACTGCGGCCTTTGCCGAGTTTGAAGCAGAAAAATCGGGTAAATCTTTAGCCGACCCTGATTAGAAGACTACAATTAAAATAACCAAGAGCTGTAATACCAGAGGCTAAGATATTGAAATATGAACCCGTCCATTAACGGTTGGACGTAAACTTGTATCTGATGCCAGCGTTATATTAGCTACAATGATAAAAAGGGAGAAGACAAAATTTTTGTCTTCTCCCTTTTTTATTAACATTTTTGGGGTTATTTATAGTAGTGCTTTTAAAACTAAGTCTAAATGCAGACCATTGCTGGCTTTTAGCATAATTATATCCTGGGGTTGTAAATCTTGCTTAATAGCCTTGATTAAAGCGGGCATTTGTTGTGCGGTAAAATAATAAATTGGCAGTTGATGAGCCAACTTATCTCTTAAAGCTTGCATTAAGTCACCAAATAAATAAACAGCACTAATTTGCTTAACATCAATAGCCGCGGCAACTTGTGCATGTAAGGCGGCGGCTTGTTCACCTAATTCTAACATATCTCCCAAAACTAAAATTCGACGGCCAGAAGTTGGTACTTGGCTAAAGTTTTTAATTACATCAATCATTGCTGTCGGATTAGCATTATAAACATCACTTAAAATTTGAGCGCCATTACTAGCCGTGAGCCATTGGGTCCGATTTTTAGTAGGGTGAAAATTAGCTAAAGCTGCTTTAATTTGCTCAAATTCCACATCATAGGCCAGACCCACTGCAATAGCTGCTAAAGCATTATTAACATTGTAATCCCCTAACATGGGAATGACTAACGGAGATTGGGGCCATTTATTAACTGTAAAGGTAGTTTGCGTTTTGGCAGCGTCAAGACTTAAAGCAAATAAATCATTTTGAGGCTGTTGGCCAAAAGTATATTGCTTTTGGCTGAGCTTTTGCGCCCGCTCACTCAATAATGGCTCATCACCATTATATACAAAAGTACCTTTAGGATTTAAGGACTGGGTGATTTCCATTTTAGCATCAGCAATTTTGTCCCGCGTACCAAAAAATTCAATATGTGCCTCACCAATCATGGTAATCACGGCCAAATCTGGCTGAACCAACTTCGACAAAGCAGCTAACTGTCCCGCATGATCCATTCCCATTTCTACTACCAAGATTTGAGTGTCGGCAGCCATAGATAAAATTGTGATAGGAACTCCAATTTCATTATTATAATTGGCTTGTGTTTTGGTAATTTTGTACTTTTGTGCCAAAATTGCAGCAGTCATATCTTTGGTCGTAGTTTTTCCATTACTGCCAGTAATGGCAACTACTTGAGGCTTAATCTTGTGTAGATAGTATTGACTTAACTGCTGCAAAGCCTTTAAAGTGTCATCAACCACTAAGTAATTGGCACCTGCCGCTACGGGGAGTGGATGATCCTTCTGCCATAAAACGGCGCTAGCTCCCTGTTCAAAAGCGCTAGCAACAAAATCATGCCCGTCGCGTGCAGCAATCAGCGGCACAAATAAAGAACCAGCAGTTGCTTGACGACTATCAAAAACTACTTGTTGAATAGTTACATCTGCAAGATTGGGCGCCTGAATCCCTAAGGCGTAAGCAATCTCAGTTAATTTCATTTGCATAAGTTTACTCCTAAAAATATTTCTTTATTTAGAATACTAAAAAATATACTACAATGATAGTGCTATAATAATTTGCAATACTGAAAAAAAGTAGGTGGTGAAGCAGTGCAAGCAGATAATTATTGGCGTCGCAACATGTACATTTTAACTTTTGGCAATTTTATTGCTGGAATTGGTTTTAGTATGGTCACGCCGTTCTTATCATTATATATTAATACTTTGGGCCGATTCAACAACCGTCAAATTTCCATGTGGTCGGGGATTGTCTTTTCTGTGACTTTTATCGTTTCGGCCTTGATTTCTCCTTTTTGGGGAAAATTAGCCGATCGTAAGGGTCGTAAGCTGATGATTTTACGAGCTTCCTTAGGTATGGCAATTGTGATTGGAACCATGTCTTTAGTTACTAATGTTTATCAACTAGTATTCTTAAGAGCATTACAGGGGATTTTTTCTGGTTATATCGGCAATTCTAACACCCTGATTGCTACATCTGCTCCGCACAAACACGTGGGCAAAGCATTAGGAACTTTAACTACTGGTACCGTTTCAGGTTCCTTATTGGGCCCATTAGTTGGTGGGGTTATTGCCCAAATTTGGGGCTATCGGCTGCCCTTTTTGATGACTGGATTATTATTGTTATCAGCATTTTTCTTGTGTTTATTTTTGGTTAAAGAGGACTTTACCCCAGTTGCTAAAGAAAAGCAGCCTTCCCTGCGGGAAGTAATGCAAAAACTATCGCAGCCACAAGTGGTAATTGGGATGTTTGTTACGACCTTAATCATTCAAACAGCTAATAATTCAATTAACCCTATTATCAGCTTGTATGTAAAACAATTAATGCATAACTCCGGACAAGTTGCTTTAATTAGTGGGATTGTTACCGCTATGCCGGGGATTCCTTCTGCATTATTATCTTCTAAATTTGGTGATTTAGGTGATCGTTTTGGTACTAAAAAAGTCCTCATTTGTGGTTTGATTTTGGCCACTCTTATTTATATTCCACAGGCAGCTGTTACTCATGTCTGGCAGTTAATTGTATTAAGGTTTTTTGTTGGTATTTCTGATGCAGCGTTACTACCCCAAGTGCAAACCTTGTTAGCGAAAGATAGTCCGCATGAAGTGTCAGGAAGAATTTTCGGTTATAACCAAAGCTTTCAATATATTGGCAATTGTGCGGGACCACTATTAGGTTCTACCATTTCCAGCAGCTTAGGTTATGGAGCTGTTTTCTTATCAACCGCATTTTTGGAATTTATTAATCTATTTTGGGTTCAACGTGTTACCAAGAATGTTCAAGAATAACTGTTCCTTTTAAGTTATAAAAGCCATTTTAACTGGTAAACGACATTAATTAACTGGATATATAAAAAAGAGCTGAGATAATATCTCAGCTCTTTTTGTAAATCTAAGTGTTGACTCCACATTACTTGTTGGTAAAGCCATACTTTTTGTTGAAACGATCGATCCGACCATCGGCTTGAGTAAACTTTTGCTTACCTGTGTAGAATGGATGGGAATCAGAAGTGATTTCTACCCGAATTAAAGGATATTCCTTACCTTCGTAATCGGTAGTTTCTTTGGAATTAGCAGTTGAACCTGCTAAAAATTTCTTTCCGGTAGCTGAATCCATAAACACAACTTGATGATAATCTGGATGAATTCCTTTTTTCATTTATTATCCACTCCTTGCCCTAAATCATCTGCTGATCTAGAGATTATATTTACTGACAATAAAATATGATAGCACGAATTGTTATTATTTGCAATTGCTAAAATGATTCTTTGCCTGAATAACTTACATCCGCCTTTAAACTCTGCAGTTTGTCAATGATACAATCATAGCCACGCATAATATTTTCAGCTTGGTTAATCACGGTAGTGCCCTCAGCCATTAAGGCAGCAATCATTAAAGATGCCCCGCCGCGAATTTCTTCTGCGGTAACTTCCGTACCAACCAATTTAGTAGTTGGTTTAACTTCAATATGGCCATCAATTACGCGAATAGCGGCACCCATTTTAATTAATTCAGGAATATGACGGGTGCGCTTAGGATAAATAGTATCAACAATTATACTTTGACGATCTGCAAGCAGCATTAAGGGAGTTAACGGCTGCTGCAAGTCAGTAGCAAAACCCGGATAGGGACTCGTTTTAACTTTGACGCCGGTTAATTGATTGTTAGGATAAACAAAAATACTATCTTCGCGAACATCTAAATTAACGCCCATTTCTTGCAGCTTTGCTAAAAAGGCATCTAAATGTTCCGCAATAATATTTTTAATTAAAATCCCATCACCCACAGCCCCAGCTAAGGACAAGTATGTGCCCGCTTCAATTCGGTCTGGAATAATAATATGAGAATTAGTGGACTTTAAATGCGGTACACCAATGATTCGAATTGTTTGAGTTCCAACGCCCCGAATTTTAGCACCCATATTATTTAAAAAGGTTGCCAAATCAATAATCTCTGGTTCTTTAGCAGCATTTTCAATAATTGTTGTCCCTTCCGCACGAACAGCAGCTAGAATGATATTAATAGTTGCTCCTACTGAAACCATATCCAAAAAAATGCGGGCACCATGCAGACCTTCTTGGGGAGCTTCAATTACAATTGAATTATCATATTCTGTTACTTGCGCCCCTAAAGCCTTAAAGCCCTTAATATGCTGATCAATTGGTCTCGGACCAATATCATCGCCTCCAGGAAAACCGACCACTGCCTTGCCAAAACGTCCTAATAAGGAACCCATAAAATAATAAGAAGCTCTTAAACTAGTAACTTTACCATGCGGCAACGGTACTAGTTTAATTTTGGTCGGGTCAATCTTCAAAATATGTTCATGAAAACTCGATTTAACCCCCATATCAGCTAACATATCCATGAGGTTGTAGACGTCTTTAATCTGCGGTACCGAATCTAAAATGACCGGGGTATCCGACAAAATGGCTGCGGGGATAATCGCGACAGTACTATTTTTCGCCCCGCCAATCGTAACGGATCCAGACAGTCTCTTTCCCCCGTGTATAACCATCTTTGCCATAATTTTCTCAGCCCTTCTTTATTACTACTACTTTAAGATAATAATATAAAATCAGATGAAAGTACACCCAAATTAGATGGCACTGACATTTAAACCGCATGCAGCACCAATAAATTGTTTGTAAATGGGTTCCGGACGATTAGGACGGGATAAAAATTCAGGATGATACTGGACACCTACGAAAAACCGGTTTTGCGGATATTCTACCACTTCTACTAAGCGATTATCCGGTGATACGCCAGAAAAGACTAATCCATGTTGACCTAATAAATCCCGAAATTCATTATTAAATTCATAACGGTGCCGGTGACGTTCTTGGATAACACTTTGATTATTATAAGCAGCCGCTGCTACAGTTCCGGACTTTAATTTACATGGATAAGCACCCAATCGTAAAGTACCGCCACGATTTTCTACATGTTTTTGATCGGGCATCAAGTCGATAATCTTGTGTGCAGCATTGGGATCTACTTCACCACTAATTGCATCTTTAATACCAGCTACATCGCGGGCAAATTCTACACATGTCATCTGCATCCCGAGGCAAACTCCCAAAAATGGTACATCATTTTCACGTGCATACTTAATCGTTTGAATCATGCCTTCTAAGCCGCGGGTACCAAAGCCGCCAGGCACAATAATACCATCAATCCCCTGAAGCTTTTGTGCCACGTTATCAGCATTGATGTCTTCGGCACTTAAACGCTCAATTTGCACATCAGTATCGTACGCATAACCGGCATGTTTTAAAGCTTCATTTACTGAAATATAGGCATCTTTTAATTCAATATATTTACCAATTAAAGCAATTTTAGTGTGATGCTGTAAATTTAATACACGATGTTCCAAACGCCGCCAGGCAGTCATATCAGCTGCTGGTGTTTGTAGATGTAAATAATCGCAAACAATTTGATCCATTCCTTGTTTTTGCAAATTTAAAGGAATGGAATACAGTGAAGGAACATCTAACGATTCAATAACTGCTTCTGGATCGACATCACAAAATGAAGCAATTTTATTACGCATTGATTGTGAAATTGGCTTTTCAGTTCTTACTACTAAAATATTAGGTTGAATCCCTACACCCCGCAGTTCTTTAACACTATGCTGTGTAGGCTTGGTCTTCATTTCGCCAGCAGCTCGTAGATATGGTATCAAGGTAGTATGAATATAGATAACATTTTCTGTACCCACTTCAGCTTTCATCTGACGCAAAGCTTCCAGGTAAGGCAAAGATTCAATATCACCAACCGTACCGCCGACTTCAGTAATGATGACATCCGAATCTGTCGTGGTGGCTGCGCGCATAATTTTTTCTTTAATCATATTAGTAATATGAGGAATAACTTGCACGGTGGCACCATTATATTCGCCTTTACGTTCTTTTTGAATTACTTCAGAATAAATTTTACCGGTCGTAACGTTGGAATATTTATTCAAGTCAATATCAATAAAACGTTCGTAATGGCCTAAATCTAAATCAGTTTCGGTACCATCATCTGTAACATAAACTTCCCCGTGCTGATAAGGACTCATTGTTCCCGGATCAACATTAATATAAGGATCAAACTTCTGTAAGGTAACTTTTAAACCGCGATTTTTTAATAAACGTCCTAAGCTAGCGGCGACAATTCCTTTACCTAAAGAAGATACAACTCCGCCCGTAACAAAAATATATTTGGTCATGTACCTATCTCCCTTAATTTAGATTAGCTGGGTGGAACTAATGTGGTCAATCTAATAAATGAAAAAAGGCCTCCATTCACATTTACCTAGAATAGAGAGCCTGCTCAACGCACTATAAAGCGCCCAAATAACATTGTATAAATATTTAACAGAATCGTCAAACTTTTTTAATTATTAATTATCCTTATCGGGATTATCTTCATCGTCTTCTTCTTCATCATCATCGGCAAATTCACTTAAATCGCCTTCCAGACCATCATCTAATTCATCGTCATCAGGCAAAGTATTTTCTTCATCATCAAAGTTTAGTTCCGAATGCGAGAACTGTGATAAATCAGGCACCTTATCCTCTTCACTGTCATCATCTAAGACATCAGTGCTGTCATCATCGTAGTCGATAACATCGTCGTCTTCATCTTCGTCATCATCTAAGAAAGCATTAACCCGCTTAATTGCTGGTGTCTTAACATCTTCAGCATCTTCAGGATGATTAACTTCTTCATCTACCGAATCATAAGGATACCAAGTCCGTAGTCCCCAAACATTCTCCCCTAAAGAGATAAAGCCACCGTCATCATTTAAATCTGTATAAAATTGTGGCAGCCGTTCCCGAATTTCTTGATCGCTTTTACCTAAATATTGCTGAATTTCATTGACAATATCTGCAAAAGACATTGCCTCACCTTTTTGCGTTAAAATAGCCTGGGCTACTTCAATCATTGATAAATTTGCTTTATTTTCACCGTCGAATTGCTTGAGTTCTAAAGCCAACTACGTCCACATCCTTTCAACAGTCTGTCTTTAATCTTACCGATTTACCCCTTAAAAATCAATCTTAACTTATAATCGCCGACTAAATTATTTTGCGACCTCAATGAATATTCCAAATTTATTTCGCCCGTCAATGGAATTTTGGAAATAACGAGGCGCATTTTTTTAGTGTGTGTTACTAAAGCTAAGTCCCCATACTCGGTCGGATAACTCGCCATCTGATCATGCTGGCGGCTAAATACTAGACGGGTGGTAGGTTGATTATCCACTGCTCTTTTAATAGTTAGTAAGTTATCGGCTGATATCTTAAAAAGTACTTTAATTTTTTGCTGGGAATTAGTTTCCTGATAGCGTAAATAAAGTTGATCGCCAATAGTAATTATCTGGCCATGCTCTTGAAAAGAATACTGATTAGTATGACCATTTTGTGTGGTGCGAATCGTCAAATTAATTTGAACATTTTGTGCCTGTCGGGCCGTCATGGTTTCACCTTCAATAACATCAATCTAAATTATCAAATTCACTTCCTTATTATAACGATTAACAACCTCCCCTGCCAAATAAACACTATTAATTTTTCTTTATGCATAATTTTTGGTAAAGTTGGATTTGTAATTGAGTATTTTTTTGACTAAACTACAATTAGATAGGGAGATGAAATATTTATGCCAAGTACTGCTTGGGTTTATGACCACGATTATGCAACAGCAGCCCAATTAGAAGATATTTTTCCTGAAACTAATTATTTACTGCAGTGGTGCAGCAGTAGCCAACAACCTATTTTACATTTTTGGCAAAGTTGTCCAACTGTCATTTTAGGATTGCGGGACAAGCACCTAACAGACTTAGCTGCCGGCTTAAAAGTTTTACAAGCTAGCGATTATCAAGCCTTTATTCGCAACTCTGGTGGACTTGCAGTTATTAGCGAACCGGGTATTTTAAATATAAGTTTTTTTATTCCTCAAGCCCATACAATTGACGTTAATCAAGCTTACCAACTAGTATTTGATTATCTTCAAAAGGCTTTTCCGGAGTTGACTCTAAAACATTATGAGGTAGTGCATTCTTATTGCCCTGGTGACTTTGATGTCGTAGTGCAGCAGCAAAAAGTCGGCGGTATTGCCCAAAGACGCCAAGGTGATGCTGTCGTCGTTATGTTATATCTATCCGTTAATGGTGACCAATCGGCGCGCGGGCAGCTCTTACAGCGATTTTATCAAGCAGCTAATACTACTAGCAATGAAGCCTATCCTAAAGTTTGGCCGGAGACAATGGCCAATATTCAGGATTTTTTGGAAGGTCAGTTAACTCTAAATGACTGTAAAAAACGTTTAATGCAGGCTTTTAAAACTTCCCATCCCGCTTTAGAAATTTTGACGCCAGCTTTGTTGCAGCAACAAGTTAATTATAAAAAAATCATTACTAAGCAAAAAGCTCAACAACAAAGATTAAACCGAGTTTTAACCAAAGGAGAATAATTAATGGAAAGTGATCTGTTAACTCGAGAAAAGGTTTTTCGCGACCCCGTACATAATTATATCCACGTACAACATCGAGTTATCTTGGATTTAATTAATACGCCGGAGTTTCAACGTTTACGCCGAATCAAACAATTAGGGACAACTTCATTTACCTTTCATGGAGCAGAACATTCACGCTTTGGTCATTGTTTAGGTGTTTATGAAGTTACTAGGCGAATTTGTGATACTTTTGCCCGAAATTACCCCAGCACATCCCCTGATGATGGTTTATGGGATGATCAACAGCGTTTAGTCGCCTTATGTGCCGCATTATTACATGATATTGGCCACGGACCTTATTCACACACCTTTGAACACATTTTCCATACGAACCATGAAATATGGACACAAAAAATTATCACTGATCCTAGCACTCATGTTAATCAGGTTCTCCAAAAAGTATCCCCGAACTTTCCTGACCAAGTAGCTAGTGTGATTGCCAAGACTTATCCTAATGAACAAGTAGTGCAAATGATTTCTAGTCAAATAGATGCTGATCGGATGGATTATCTTTTACGGGATGCCTATTATACAGGAACTCAATACGGAATGTTTGATCTCACGCGAATTATGCGTGTAATTCGGCCTTATGCTGGGGGTATTGCTTTTAATATTGAGGGAATGCATGCGGTCGAAGATTACATTGTATCGCGTTTTCAAATGTACCAACAAGTTTACTTTCATCCCGTTTCGCGGGGAATGGAAGTTATTTTACTTCAGCTTTTACATCGCGCCAAATATCTGTATGAACAAGGAGAAATGGCAGGATTTGAAATGCCGAGTTTGCTGATACCCTTTTTTGAGAATCAAATTACTGTCAGTGATTATGTCCGTTTAGATGATGATGTTTTAAATACTTACTTCAATCTATGGCGGGATCATCCCGACGCAATTTTGCGGGATTTAGTACACCGTTTCTTAGATCGGCGACCTTTTAAGTCCATTATTTTTGCGCCTGAGCAGCAAAATAAAATTCATTACTTACAAGAGCTCGTGCAAAATGCTGGCTTTAATCAACAATTTTATACAGCAATCAATAATAGCTTTGATTTACCTTATGACTTATATCGTCCCTCATCTAAAGAACCTAAAACACAAATTGAATTTCAACAGCACGATGGCACTTTAGAGGAATTGTCGACCATTAGCCCGCTTGTACAGGCTTTAAGTGGCCGTCAAAGTGGCGATCATCGTTTTTATTTCCCTAAAGAAATGTTGGCTGCACCTGAAAGTAGTACATTTGCTCCCTATCTACGAGAATTTCAAGCTCAAATTGTTAATCAAACTTTAAAATAAGAAAGGATGTTTATTATGTTAAAAGAATTTAAAGATTTCATCTCACGTGGCAACGTTGTGGACTTATCTGTTGGTGTTATTATTGGGGGTGCATTTAATAAAATTGTCAGTGCCCTAACTAAATATATCTTAAATCCTTTTATTGGACTTTTTCTAGGACATATTGACTTATCTTCTTTAACAATTGGCATGTTCAAAGTGGGCGACTTTTTAAATGCAGTTATTGAATTTTTAATTATTTCTTTTGTAGTCTTTTTAATTGTGAAGGCCATTAATAAGCTGCATCATCCAAAAAACGAACAGCCAGCTCAACCTAGTCCTGAACAAATGTCTGAACAATATTTGGAAGAAATTCGTGATTTATTAAAACAAAAACAAGAGAATTAATTTCTCTTTAGCGTTAAATATTATATACTAATTTTCAAAGTAAACAAAAAAGCGGCCTCAGCCGCTTTTTTATTACTTATTTTAATGTCTTTTAAATCTGTTGTTAAACAATGGACTAACGGGCTCATTATGGTAAATACGACTAATAGCATCACCAATTAAAGGCGCAACGGAAATTTCAACCATTTTGGCAATTCTTTTGGCTGCGGGCAATTGGATGGAATCAGTGACAATCACTTTTTTAATTGGTGATTGTTCCAATCGCTCAATAGCTGGTCCTGATAAAACAGCATGCGTGCTGCTAGCATAAACTTCTTTAGCACCAGCATCAATTAAGGCTTGAGCAGCTAAAGTAATAGTTCCAGCTGTATCAATCATATCATCAATAATAATTGCGCGTTTGCCATCAACATTACCAATAATATTCATAACCTCTGAAACATTAGGTTTCGGCCGCCGTTTATCAATAATTGCAATTGGAGCTTTCAAAAATTCAGCTAAACGCCGCGCTCGTACTACGCCACCATGATCTGGTGATACAACTACTGCATCTTCATCTAAATGATTTTCTAAAAAGTAATCCGCCAATAAAGGTGCTCCAAAAAGATGATCCACCGGAATATCAAAGAAGCCTTGAATTTGAGCGGCATGTAAATCTAAGGCTAATATTCGATCAGCACCAGCTTTTTCCAACATGTTGGCAACTAACTTGGCTGTAATAGGTTCTCGAGAACGGGCCTTACGATCTTGACGGGCATATCCATAATAAGGCATCACTACATTAATAGTTTGTGCGGAAGCCCGTTTTAAAGCATCAATCATGATTAATAATTCCATTAAATTATCATTTACTGGTGCTGAAGTAGATTGAATGATAAAAACCGCAGCTCCCCGGATACTTTCCTCAATGTTTATCTGTATCTCGCCGTCACTAAATCGACTTACTGACGTCTTACCTAAAGGAACCCCCACCGCTTTAGAAATTTTTTGGGCTAAAGGCTTATTCGAATTTAACGCAAAAAGTTTCATTTCACATTCAGATTTATTTATCGACATTGCTCTCTCAACTTTCCTCAATTATTAATAAATTTCCAACAATTATTGCCATTCTGGATCATTAGCCAGAGGTAACTTAGACCAATAATTGTCTTTGTTTACCTGCCGCGCCCGTCCAATGGCAAGCGTGTGCTGTGGAACATCGCTAGTGATCGTTGAACCAGCAGCAATAAAAGCATGATCTTTAATTTTTACTGGTGCCACAATGTTGGCATTGCTGCCAATAAAGGCATGATCCCCAACATCAGTATGCCATTTTTTTTGGCCGTCAAAGTTAACAAAGACCACTCCACAACCAATATTAATATCACTGCCCAGTGTAGCATCACCGACATAACTCAAATGACCCATTTTGGTACGTGCTCCAATGACGGCATTTTTCACTTCACAAAAGTTGCCAATATGAACTTGCGGACCAATATCTGCCTGTGGCCGCAAATGTGAATTAGGCCCAATATTGCTGCCCTGATGCATAATTGCCTCTTCAATCGTAGAACTTGTTACTTTAACATCATCTTCCAAAGTTGCCTTAACTAAGCGCGAACCTGAACTAATATAGCAATTCCGGCCAATTTTACTACCAGTTTTAATTACCACATTCGGCTCAATCACCGTATCAGCACCAATTTGGACATCAACATCAATCCAAGTATGTTCAGGGTCAAACAAAGTGACCCCATTTTGCAGATGAAATTGATTAATACGTGCTTGCATAATTTTATTGGCTTGCGCCAAAGCAGCTCGATCATTAACACCCATGGATTCGTCAAAATTATCCATTTGATAGGCACAAACTCGATCTTGATGTTGCTGCATCAAGCCAATAACATCAGGCAGATAATATTCTTTTTGTGCATTATCATTTTTTACCTGATGTAAATATTCAAATAACTTTTGGTTATCAAAACAATAAACACCAGTGTTAATTTCTTGAATTTTTTGTTCCACTGCTGTGGCATCCTTTTGCTCGACAATCTTTTCTACTTGCCCTTGAGCATTGCGGACAACGCGGCCATACCCAAACGGATTAGGTGCCTGGGCGGTTAAAATAGTCGCCTGGGCGTGCTGCTGTTCGTGATAAGTAAATAATTTTTCCAAGGTGGCAGCAGTAAATAAAGGTGTATCACCACTCATCACTAAAGTGGTGCCAGAACTGTGACCCAAAAGTTTTTCTGCTTGTAAAACAGCATGTGCTGTTCCTAACTGCTCTTTTTGTTCTACATATTCTGTCCGCTTGCCTAATACCTCTTGTACTTGCTTTGCACCAGCTGCTATCACCGTAATAATTTTAGCAGGTGCCACATGCTCAACTTGAGTCAAAACATGTTCAACCATTGAGCGGCCACAAACTGGATGTAAAACCTTATAATATTGGGATTTCATCCGTGTACCTTTGCCAGCTGCTAAAATTACGGTAAAACGATTTGCCATTTCTAAATTCCCTTCAATCGTTATAATTTCACATCAATATCATACCTTATTGGAGAAGCTGGCTCAATATTTTATACTAGTTAATTACTTGTAAAGCGACTAAAATCTGTTACCTGCAGGTAATTACCAAAGCCCACTTCTAAAGCTGGAGCTTGGACATCTAAGTGCTGCACATTTAATAAGGTCGTAACCAAATTGGCGTCAATTTTACGCTGCGCACTAGAATCAACCAAGACACTAATGCCCAACAGTTCTCCAGCAAATTCGCGGATTAAATTCCGCATTCCGCTAACAGTACCGCCACCTTTCATAAAATCATCAACCGCGATTACCCGAGCCCCACTTGGCAAACTCCTTTTAGAAAGTTCCATTTTTTCAACTCGTGAAGAAGAACCTGATTCATAATTAACACTCAAAGTCGGCCCTTCCGTAACTTTGGATTCTCTCCGAACAATTACAAAGGGTACGTTCAGATAATAAGCCACGCTTTGAGCAATCGGAATTCCCTTAGTGGCCACCGTCATAACCGCGTCAACTTTTTGACCAGCATAGCGTGTGGCAATGAGTAAACCAATTTGGCGTAATAAAGCCGGATCCCCAATGATATCTGAAGAATATAAATATCCCCCCGGTAAAATCCGCTGCGGATCAGACAACTTCTGCTGCAAAGTAACAAGATACTTCTCGGCTTGCTTTTGACTAATACCCGGAGTATACATCACGCCGCCGCCAGCGCCCGGCAGAGTTTCAATATAGCCAATATTATTAGCTAAAAAGGCATGTTTTAAGATACCAATATCCTCACTAATGGAAGATTTAGCTGATTGATATTTTTCAGCAAAAAAAGGCAATGGAATTAGTCGATAAGGCTGCGTTTCTAAATAATGAGTCATATCGATTAACCGCTCGCTTCTTCGTATTTTCATAAAATGTCCCTACTTAACTTTTGTTTTAGTATCATTATAACCGATAAACCGAACAATTTGGCCATTAGTAAGGAATTTTTTGCATAAAAAAAGATTGCTTTCGCAATCTTAGTCAAAAGTCAATTCAATTGACTTTGTTAATAAATCTACATAACTATACGAAACCCGCTCAAAAGAATTCTCCGTTGGATCTAAATCCACGACAAAGACGGAATGAAAAGTTTCGGCTAATTTCCCATGACGCCGGGTTACGCGCTTACGACCAGCTTGTGCCACAATCGTGATATCATCACCAATATGGCTATCCAAGTCGTTCTTGATTGAAGCAAATGATACTGGCATATACTCAACCCCTTCGCGGGTACAGTATATCACAAAAATTAATAAAATTCAATCTAATTAAAAGAATTTTTATTTTTTTCTGATAGCAACTTACTTAAAGCTCCCTGCAGCTCGACAATTTGTCCTAAAGTTAACTGTTCTGCTCTAATAGTCGCAACATAGCCCAACTGCTGATATATTTGGGTTAATTCCTGGCGGTGAGCTTCAGTTTTGCCAAAATATGCTAAAAGATTATTCCAAAGAGTCTTGCGCTTATGGCAAAAAATAATCTGAGCAAATTTCGTAAAAGCTGCATAATCGGCAATCTTAATCGGTAAATCTGCCGTTAAATCAAATTTAACTACGGCAGAATCTACTTTAGGCTGTGGAATAAAAGCATTACGAGATACAATTTGAGTAATCGCCACAGCACTCTTAGCCTGAACGCTAACGCTTAAAGCCCCATATTCATGATGCTGAGGCTGTGCACAAACTCTTTGAGCCACTTCCTTTTGCATCATAAGCACCAGACTTTGTAAAGGCACACTCGTCTGCAAAAAGCGCATTAAAATCGGCGTAGTAATATAATAAGGCAAATTAGCAACTACTTTAACCGTACGCTGAGTTAAGTGGGCTTGTGTGAAAAATTCTTCCAAATTAACTTGCAAAATATCTGCTGGAATAATTGTAATATTTTCCAATGAGGCTAAATTTTCGCGTAAAATGGGAATTAAGTGCTGATCAATTTCCCAAGCATAAACATGGTCTGCAACTTTTGCCAGTTGCTGGGTGAGACCGCCAATTCCTGGTCCTACCTCTAAGATAATATCATCAGAGTTGATGTCCGCAGCGTCCACAATCTGATCGATTACCTGCGGATCACGTAAAAAATTTTGGCCTAAGGATTTATGAGCCCGCACCTGATAGCGATCTATAATCGCTCGCGTTCGTAAGGGATCCGCAATATCAAATTTTTCAACTACCATATAATTCCTCTTTTGCTTGTTTTAAGGCTGCTTGTAATTGGGGAGCTGAAATTGCAAACATTGCTAAGCGCCGGGGAAATTGCTTAGCATTGGCGTAGCCAATATGCAAGATATCGCCCACTAAAGAACGTAATTTTTGAGCATCTACTCCACCAAGTAAGCCCCAATCCACTAACTGCTGTTGTGCAATAGTTATGGGAGCTTGTGTCAGTGGTGTCCAGACCTGCTCTAATGCCTGTTTAATTACGGCTGCACTAGCATGTTCTAAACCTAAACTGCCCTGATGATTAGCAGGAACGCTATCTTGGCGTCGCAAGTAAACTTGTTTAGCCTGGGGAACAGCAGTCATGATTTTTTGGCGGATTTTTTGCCCATTAAAGTCAGGATCAGTAATCACAATTACCCCACGTTGCTGCTGGGCCTTTTTAATTAAATTAATGGTGGTATCACTAAGTGCGGAACCCTGGGTTTCAATAGTATCAACTGGTCCTAGTACTTGGTGTAAGCGTGCTGTATCTGAACGTCCCTCCACCACAATGACTTCTTTAATTCTTTTCATTTAACCGATACACCTCATGGGCATTTTGCCAAGTATAGTTTGCCACTTGTTCTAAAGTTTCTTGGCGGCATTTAGCAACAGCAGCCGCTACAAACCGGGTAAAACCAGGTTCATTTTGCTCACCACGATGGGGTTCAGGAGTTAAATAAGGTGCATCAGTTTCCACTAATAAACGTTCAGCGGGCGTATTTTGCGCAGCTACACGAACTTCCGGAGCATTTTTAAACGATACAACTCCGCTAAAAGAAATATAACAGCCCAAGGCTAAAAACTTCTCCAGCCAATCCAAAGGGCCATTGAAACTATGCATTATTACCCCAAAATGCGGCCAGTGGGCCCTTAACACCTCATAAGTGTCTGCAAAAGCATCTCGAGTATGAATATTAACTGGCAACTGATATTGCTCAGCTAAGTCTAGCTGCCGGGCAAATAGCTGCTGCTGTTGGGCTGGTTGGGGATTTTGGGGCCAATGATAATCTAAACCAATTTCTCCCACAGCTACAACTTGCGGCTGCTGTAATTGTTGAACTAGCAAATCTTCATCATACTCCGCAGCAAATTCCGGATGCCACCCAATCACAGCATGTAATTGCGGGTAATCATGCGCTAAAGTCAAGGCCCGTTCATTGAATTGCTGATTAGAACCTATAATTGCCATTTCGACTACGTCTAAATCTTGAGCGCGCTGCAAATAAGACGCGGTTTGTCCCCAAAAGGGATCGTCATTTAAATGTGTATGTGCATCAAAAATTTTCAAAATTTACCTCATTATTCCTTATTCCACGCTGGAGCCATTCACTAAAGTCTGGGGAACAATTACTAATTGAACTTGACCGTCATGTTCAGCTGACAATAACATACCTTGACTGACTACGCCCCGCATTTTGCGCGGTTTAAGATTTGTAATTGCCAATACTTTTTGGTGCTGTAGACTTTCAGGGTGAGGATAAAATTCCGCAATTCCAGAAATAATTTGCCGAGTTTGACCGCTACCATCATCTAATTGAAATTGTAATAAGCGATCTGCACCAGCAACTTTTTGCACATCCAAAATTTCTACAACCTGAATTTGAATTTTATTAAAATCATCAATTTGAATTTGGGCTTTCGCACTAGCGGCGGCTTTAGCAGCGGCCGATTTGGAAGTCTTCAAACTACCAGCAGCTTGAGCCTTTTTTTGCTCTTCTGTCATTTTTTGCTTAATATAAGCAACCTCTTCATCAGCATCCAAGCGTGGAAAAATTGGCTGTGGCTGCGCTACTACTTGAGCTTCAGGGAGATGTCCGAATTCAACCTGATCTAAAGCTGATTGATCCAAACCTAATTGCTGTAAAATTTTAGCTGGCGCATGAGTCATTACGGGACTGATTAAGATTGCAATAATCCGTAAAGATTCTGCCAAATGAGCCAAAACATTCCCTAATTGTGTTTTTTGCTGGGGATCTTTAGCTAATACCCACGGTTCAGTTTGATCGATATACTTATTGGTGCGACTGACTAATTTCCAAGTAATATCTAGAGCAGTCGAGAATTCATAGCGATCCATCGCTGCATCATAATCTTGTAAAGTCTGAGCTATAGTGGCCTCCAAATCTTGATCAATGGCAGTTTTTCCTGATTGTAGTGCTGGCATTTGTCCGGCAAAATATTTGTTAATCATCGCTACAGTTCGGTTTAATAAATTACCCAAATCATTAGCCAAATCATAATTAATCCGATCAACAAAATCTTCCGGTGTAAAGATTCCATCACTGCCGAAAGGAATAGCCCGCATTAAATAATAGCGTAAAGCATCTAAGCCATAACGTTCTACTAACATTTCAGGGTAAACTACATTACCCTTGGACTTACTCATCTTGCCATCTTTCATCAACAGCCAACCATGACCAAAAATGTGCTTCGGCAACGGCAAACCTAGGGCCATTAAGATAATTGGCCAATAAATAGTGTGAAAACGCATGATTTCTTTGCCCACAAAATGGACATCAGCTGGCCAAAACCGCTCAAACAAGCTTGGATCATCACTCCCGTAACCTAAGGCAGTCACATAATTCAATAAGGCATCCACCCAAACATACACCACATGTTTCGGATCACTAGGGATTGGCACACCCCAATTAAAGCTCGTTCTTGACATTGCTAAATCTTCTAGACCCGGTTTAATAAAGTTATTAATCATTTCATTTTTACGAGTCTGTGGCTGAATAAAATCGGGATGATCTTCATAATATTGCAAAAGCTTATCTGCGTACTTGCTCATTTTAAAGAAATAAGACGGCTCTTTAACAAGTTTCACTTCATGTCCAGAAGGTGCTCGGCCGCCAATAACCTCACCTTGGTCATTACGATAAACTTCTGCCAATTGAGATTCAGTAAAGTATTCTTCATCATCAACTGAATACCAGCCGGTATATTCACCTAAGTAAACATCCCCCTGATCAATCAGCTTCTGAACAATTTTTTGTACAGCTGCTACGTGTTCAGGATCAGTAGTACGAATGAATTTATCATTAGAAATTTCTAGAAGCTTCCATAAATCCTTAATTTGTCCCGCCATTTTATCAACATAAGCTTGGGGAGAAAGATTTTGGGCTTGAGCCTTTTGCTCAATTTTCAAACCATGCTCATCAGTTCCGGTTAAAAAGAAAACATCAAAACCACGAGAGCGCTTATAGCGGGCTAAGGTGTCCGCCGCTACAGTGGTATAAGAATTACCAATAGTTAATTTACCCGAAGGATAATAAATTGGGGTTGTAATATAATAGGTTGGTTTTTCAGACATTTTTTACTCACTTCCATCATTATTGTCATAAATTATAGCATTGCCCGCTTCGACAAAAAAGTGGCGATTAGCTATCTTCATTATAAATATATCACTGATCATTATTAGTCTGGCGATCTTGCTGTTGACGATACACTTTAGCCTGATACTGGCGGGTAATAATCCGTAAGTCTTGAAACAAATCTTGCAAATACGAACGATATTGTGGCTTTGCGACAGCGGCTAATTGCTTGTTCTGTGTTATTAAATCTTGCCCACGCGTAGCCAATAACGCTGCTTGGGGCTGTTGATGTTCGACAGCCTTTTGAGCAAGATCCAATTTTTGGGCGAATAATTGTAAAATTTGTTGATCTAATTGCTGCATTTGTGCTTCATAATCACTATTGCGGATCATTTAACCGTGACCCCCTTAAAAGTATCCACAGCATCAGCCACAATCATTTCTCCTCCAGTTGGCATTGGTAAAGGAGTTTTATTGATAGCAATCAATTGTGCTGCTTCTTGACGGTATTGAATCAATCCAGCAAAAGGATAAACTTGAAAACTAGTTCCAACTACAATAATTAAATCTGCCGCGGCAACCGCCTGTAAAGAGCGGCTAATACTATTCTCATTAATGCTTTCACCATAAAGAACAATGGAGCTGCGAATGATACCACCACAATTTTGGTGCCGATAATCCTGCAGATATTCATGCCAATCCACTGCCTGACCGCATTTGGTGCAGTAGGTATCATATAAAGTACCGTGAAATTCTACCAAATTTTTACAGCCGGCCTTGCGATCTAAGCCATCCACATTTTGCGTAATTACTAACCCTTTTTGATTGGCAATTTGAGCCATTTTTTGATGAATGATATTAGGCTGAGCTTGAGGGAAATATAAATTTTCCTTCACAAAATGCCAATAATCAGCGGGATGTTGAATAAAATTATCATGACTAAGCATGTATTCAGCATTTTTCTTACCCGCATATACACCCGTTTCCGAACGATAGTCCGGAATTCCTGAAGCTGTAGAGACACCAGCTCCAGTCATAAACACAATCTGGTGTGCTTGTTGCAGAGCTTGATTTAAATCCACCATCAAAATTCCTCTTTTCTTAACGCAAATAATAATGAATTTTTTGCAATTGTAAAAATTGAGACACTGGCAGTTGATAGAGCTGACGGTACTGTTCTGGCGTCGGTTCAGCCGCAAAATATAACGTCGACACCATTTGCTGATCATTAAGACCCACCAAGGCCAAAGCCCGCTTACTTGTTTGTCGATCACTAAAGTCTAAGTGTTTAATCTGGAAAACTTGGTTCACATTTAATCGCAGTTGGCGCTGACTTAAAACCGGCTCCAGAGCCACAAATTCCTGAAAAGGCAACAGAGGAAATTGCTGATTCTGCAAAATTTGATTAAATTGGTTAAATAGTCGCACTTCTTGTCGCCTCAGAGAAAATGCTGTCGGTTCTAATTTAGAAGCCAGCAATTGATATAATTGCTGAGCGGCTGCCCAAGAATGGGGGTAATGCTGCTGCCACTCATCCAAATCTTCACCTTGACTAAAAGTTAAAGCATCTAACATCACTAAGGTATCAAAGATAAAATAATGGTCAACATCCGTCGTTTCGGGCACTAATTGCTTACGTAAACCGCGCTTAAAGTCATCTTTAATGGCAGCAGTAATTTCTTGATTTTGATAATGCTGCTGCATGATTAATATGTGTTCGACGCTACCAATTAAAGCAATCGTACAAACCTGTAAATCCCGATCTAATTCAGGTTGAGAACTAGTCACCGGAAATCTAACCTGCGCAAAATCACTCAATTCCACTTGTAAATGCCGCAACTCATGGGCCAAAGTAAAGTCCGGATTGCTAGATTGAGCCATTTCCAAATGGATTTTGCCGGCATTATCTTTTTTGTGGCCAGATTGGTCAAAAGCCAGCCAATTTTCTCGGCGGCCATTGTCCTCTAATACGATGGAACATTGAGCTTGTTGTTGTACTTGTTGATATAATTTCTGCACTGGCAAACTAAATTTTGTTATTTGCATATCTTTCCTCACTAATTGTACAATAATCACAGAACTAATTTGATTATAGCATTATCTTGAAAGGAGTCCTCTTTAATGAAAATTTCTGTTCCGCTAACTCAAGGTCAACTGCCGGCTGCTTACGGCAAATTTGCTCAGCCGCAAACTTTTAAAAACGGCCATCCTTTAGTATCTTTTCCCATTCACATCACCGACGTCCCTGCGCAAACAGCTAGTCTGGCTCTTACCTTTGTTGATCCTGATTCAATTCCAGTAGCTGGTTTTCAATGGATCCACTGGACAGCGGCTAATTTACCAGCTGATCTGACTGAAATTCCCGAAAATGCCAGCCAAAAGCCACCATTTTCAATGATTCAAGGCAAAAATTCCACTGCGAGTCCTTATATTAATGAAACAGATCCTACTATCAGCCAGCGCTATGTCGGACCTACTCCGCCCACCGGTATTCACCAATACGAACTGCGAGTATACGCTTTAGACAAAGTATTAGATTTGCGGCCGGGATTTTGGATGAATGAACTTCAACATGCAATGTCTGGACATATTCTCTCCCATCAAAAATTAATCTTGCCTTACCGTGGCTAATTCCTATTAGCTATCCTGGGATAGAGTCTAGGGAAATTTGTTCTAAATATTCTTGTAAGATGCCGTTTCGTAAGCCTGCTTTGCTAAAACAAATTTG
This sequence comes from Bombilactobacillus bombi, assembly GCF_013607485.1. Lineage (GTDB taxonomy): Bacteria > Bacillota > Bacilli > Lactobacillales > Lactobacillaceae > Bombilactobacillus > Bombilactobacillus bombi_A. The sequence continues at coordinate 32,292 of NZ_SCHP01000007.1, read as the reverse complement.
CTGGACTGCAAAATAATCAATAATCGTTTTTAAGGGTAATAATCCGGCAGGCATAAATGGCGCCCGTTGAGTTTCCATGTGCTCTAAAGTGAGGTTTTGGGCAAGAGAATTTTGCTGGATTAACTGCACCCAAGAATTAACTTTTGCTGCTGATAACCAGTGGGCAGCAGGCTGATCCATTATTGTAAACAAAGTCCGGTGAACTCCGCCAATAACTACTAAGCGCCGCATATTATGGGAATTAATCTGTTGGAGGCCTTGTTGCAAGTGCTGCTGTACTTTCTTAATTTGGGTGCTGGATAATTGCGTAGGCGCGTGCAGACTATCATACAGCTTCACGGCTCCAAAAGGCCAACTTCCCGCTTGCAGCAACTCTTGTTGACCCACGGCCCCCATTTCAAAACTACCGCCGCCAGTATCTAAAAATAAAAAATTCTGCAATTGTAGATCAGTTTGAATCGCTAACGCGTCATAAGCTGCTTCTTGTTTGCCGGATAAGACTCGAATCTTAATTTGAGCTTGCTGCCATGCAGCTTGAATAAAATCTTGTTTATTTTTTGCCTGCCGAATTGCTTCCGTCGCGGTGGCAATAACCTGATCCACTTGTTGTTGGTTGATAATTTGCTGGAACTGCCGCAATGCTGCAATTCCTGATTGAAAATTAGCTGTATTAATTTCCCCCGCAGCTGTCATATCTTTAGCCAGCTGAACAAAATGACGATAGCGCTCCAATTCGTGATATTGCCGCTGGGCATCGATTTGATATAAGACCATGCGAATAGAATTGGAACCAATATCAATTAAGGCCACTTTTGTCATGACTTTATCCCCCATAATTATTCTTTTAAACAGAATACACAAGATTGGCGCAAAATGCGACCCCCTGAGAAAATATTAATTTTAAATTCATTTTATTATAAGTCCGATTTATATATCCAAAAGTAGTACTTTAATAGATTCTCTGCTTTGCAATTCTAAAATCTTGATCAGGTCGCATTCTAATTGCCCGTAGATTGATTCTAATAAAACCTTAAAAATTTTATTTTTGTTGCTGATACTATCGGCATCCCAATGAATTTACTAATAACTAATCCTAACTCTACTATAAAACACTAAGGTAATAAATAAGCCCCCTTTACAGGAGGCTTATTTTTATTTAACTAATTTTTCTAGTGCTTGGCGTTGATATTTAGTCTGCAGCTGGTGCGTTAACTGCTTTTGCTGAGTTAAAGAGTAGTGGGGATGCTGCTTCAACTCAGCTAAAACTTGCTGGCTGACTGTTTGTTTTAAACGCGCCTTAACTTGCGGATTAGCCAGTTTAGCAGGGAGTGCTTTAGCTTGACCAGTAGATAAAACTAACCAAGATTGCGGCACATAAAAAGTATTAACAGTTTGAATATGATGCCCCTCATTACCTGCTACGCCAAACAGCGCTCGATAAAAATTATTGCGATAGTGCCATTGCTTCTTTTGCGAAACTAAATGGGGCTCTTGAGAAGTACGTTTAACTTTAATAGTAGTTTGTTCGGGGCTAGTATGTTGAGTTTTTAAATTAGCCTGATAAATATACACCCGATTCTTTCCATTAGTACCGATATTTTTATAGAGCAATAGAGGCAAAGAAGAATGCGGATTAGCGCTTTGAATTGTCGTTTTGGTAGTCTGAACTTGAGGCTGCATACCAAAATGGAAGGTATCATTTGCGACCATTAAAGCTAAAATGCCAATAATAAACAAATCACAGATGGCGCGTATCCAATTGGCTACTTGGCGATTATCAACATACACACCGCCAAAATAAGCGATTAAAGTCATAATTACTAATAAAAAAATAATCATCTTATTTCACCTCCTGCTGCAAATCAACAGAACGTTGCTTATCTTTAAGTAGAAATGACATGGTAAAGGTTATCAAACATAACAGAACTGCAACGCCAAAGGCCGCTCGATAACCCATAATAGTTGACGAGGTCATTTGATCTTTGTAAGCGAGCGGATTAGCTGTTAATAAATGGTGAGCAGGCTTCAAAGTGTTAGTGACGTTCGTTAAAACACTAATCAAAACCGCAGTCCCCATCGAAGTAAATACTTGCCTAGTTGTATTATTAACCGCTGTTCCGTGACTAATTAAATCAAACGGCAAAGAGTTCATACCCGAAGTAGTAACCGGCATATTAACCATAGAAATACCAAACATTCTAAAAGCATACAATACTACAATATATAAAGTCGAAGTTTCTTTAGTAATAAACAAAAAAGGAATTGTTCCTGCTGTTAAGAAAAACATCCCCGTAGTTGCTAAGCGTTTAGCGCCGTACTTATCAAAAGCTGCTCCAGTTACAGGACTCATAACACCCATGATTAAAGCTCCTAATAGTAAAGCTAAGCCAGAATGAAAAGCTGAGAGGCCTTTAATCATTTGCAAATAAAGCGGCAAAATCATTTCAATACCCATCATTGCCATATTAGTTACCGAAGATAAAACTACTGACAAAGAAAATTCAGGAGATTGAAAAACGCGCAATTGCAAAAAAGGATTTTCCAAGTGTAATTGCCGCCACACAAATAAGCCAATAATCACAATACCCAACAAAATTGACCCATATACTAAAGGCGAGGCCCAACCATGATCACCCACAGAAGAAAATCCATACAATAAACTACCAAAGCCTAAAGTAGATTCTATAATAGATAAAATATCAATCGAATTATCAGACGTCCTTAATACAGAGTGCATAGTAAAGAAGCTGGCAATAACTACTAACGCTACAATAGGAATGATAATACTGAACAAATCTCTCCAAGTCCAATTGTCAATTACCCATCCAGATAAAGTCGGACCAATCGCCGGAGCCAAACCAATAACTAAGCCGCCTAGGCCCATAGCCATACCCCGCTTTTGTGGTGGGAAAATAGTTAACATAATTGTCTGCATTAAAGGCATCGTCACCCCAACAGCCACACCTTGGATTAAACGCCCGCTTAACAGCATGCCAAAACTATTAGCAAAATAACAAATCACCGTGCCGACTAAAAATGTACTCATAGCACTAATATAGAGTATCTTAGAGTTTACCCGAGTGCTAATCCAAGCACTAACAGGAATCATCACTCCATTTACCATCATAAAACCAGTGGTCAGCCATTGAACTGTAGAAGCCGAAATATTAAAAGCTTTCATTAAAGTCGGAAAGGCCGTTGCCAGAATGGTCCCATTTAAAACTGTACAAAAAGTTCCCGCTAATAAAGTTATCACCATCGCAATTTTATTGAAAGTTTTACCATTCATATCGACAGTTTCACTCATAACAACACCTCATTTTTTACTAGTTTTGGTCAACTCGGCAATTAACTGCCGATAATCAACCTTTTTCAAATCATTTTCCACACGCAGTACCAACTCATCTAAAGTCTGCAATTCTTGCGCATTTAAATCTTTAAAAATCACCTTATCCCAATTATCCAAAAAATTATTCAACGCCTGATAAATTTTGGTTGCTTGAACTGTAGGATAAACTAATTTTTTACGATGATTATTCGGATCTTCATGACGCACAATCAGCTCCTGGTCTTCTAAATTGCGCAAACCACGAGCCACACTGGCTTCATCTGCCATTACATAATTGATAATATCACCTTGGCTGCAGCCCGGCCGAGCAGCTACCATCGTTACTAATAACCCCTCAAATACTTTTAAATTATAGGGCTTCAAAAATTCTTGCAGTAGTCGGCGCTTTAAGCGATAAAACCCAATTTCAAAATGTAAAAAAGATTTGCTATTCATAACGTCCCTCCTCCAAAGAAAACATAAAATATTATAAGCACTAACTTGACTTTAGTCAAGTGTTTACATATGCCAAGTCAAATGATTAAGCTCGTTCAAATAAGCAATATTCGTTTTATAGTGTTAAATTACCGTTTTAAGGCTATAATACTATCTATTATCATAAATAAACGTATTTTATTTAATTAAATACTTGATATAGTTCGTATTTTATATTAAAATGGTTCCATCTTAATCATACGGAGGTCGATTTTAAATAATGTTTAACTGGAAGCAAAAATTAACTACAGCTTTAGCAATTGCCATGGCCGCTACACCAGTCCTGGCTTCTACCGCCCAGGCAGCGCAATATACGCCCCACAAGTTAACAGTTCAATTTGTCCCGTCAACTGATGCGAATTCTATTGAAGCTAAGGCCAAGCCTTTAGAAGGTTTATTGTCCAAACAGCTAGGCATCCCGGTCAAAGTCAGTGTTTCGACCAACGATAATACTATTGTCGAAGCCATGGGTGCCAAAAAAGTAGATGTCGGTTTTTTACCGCCAGATGCCTACGTTCAAGCTCACCAGCAATATCATGACAAGGTCATTCTACAGTCTTTACGTCACGACTCTAATAAAGCCGGTACTAAAGAAAGCAAAAAATTAGTTGATTTTTTCCGGGCACAAATTTTCGTTCATCAAGGCAGCAAAATTAAAAATATTAAAGATTTAAAAGGTAAAAAAATTGCTGTCCAAGAAACGGCTTCTACTTCCGGCTGGATTTATCCCGTAGTCGAGCTTTACCAACATGGAATTGATATCAATAAAAATAAAATTAAAACCGTACAAGTAAAAGGCCATGATCAAGGAATTCTTTCAGTTTATAACAAGGACACCGATGCCGCTTTTGCTTTTCAACGGGCACGGATGATTGTCCAAAAAGACACCCCCGATGTTATGAAGAAAGTCGTTCCCATTTACACAACTGCTAAAATTCCGAACGATACCATTACTGTTCGTGGAGATATGAGTCCTAAATGGCAGCAAAAAATTGCTAGCGCCTTTATTAAAATCGCCAAAACCAAAAAAGGGCATAAGATTATTTCCGATGTATATAGTCACGAAGGCTACGTTCGTTCTAAAGACAGCAACTTTAATATTATTCGTAAATATGACAAAATTGCCCAAAAAATCAATCACTAATTGCACTTCAATTACGGCCAAAGCTGTTTAAAATTGTTGCCCAGACTAATCGCTAGGTCTCAATTTCAGGCTTTGGTTTTGTGCTATTTCAGATAATAAACTACAAACAAATTTTGATATAAGAAGTAACCCCACAAGGTTAATAATGACTCTTTGGTGGGAAGAAAGGATAAATATGACCACATCGATTATTTCTATTCAGGATGTTTCGAAAATTTACGCTAATGGAACTATTGGCTTAAGCCATATCAACTTAGATATTGCCGCTGGAGAATTTGTCGTAATTGTTGGACTTTCTGGAGCCGGCAAAAGTACTCTTTTACGGACTATTAACCGTATGCATTCTATTAGCAGCGGTGACATCTTAATTAACGGCCAATCCATTAGACACTATCAAGGTCAAAAGCTACGGGTTTTACGTCGAAATATTGGGATGATTTTTCAAAATTTTAATTTAGTTGAACATTCCACCGTTCAGCGTAATGTGTTATCAGGACGAATCGGCTATTACTCCACTTGGCGCAGTATTTTGAATTTTTTTTCTAAAGCGGATAAGCAAAAAGCCGTTCAGGCATTGCAGCGCGTTAATTTGGCAGAAAAGTTATATACCCGCGCTGATCAGCTATCAGGCGGCCAGCAGCAACGAGTAGCAATTGCAAGAGCCTTAATGCAAAATCCACAAATTATTTTGGCGGATGAACCGATTGCCTCCTTAGATCCCTTAACTACCACAGCCGTTATGAATGACCTCAAGCGTCTCAATCAAGAATTAGGAATTACGGTTTTAGTTAATCTGCATTCCGTGCCCATTGCGCAAAAATTTGCTGACCGCATTGTCGGGCTGCGGGCTGGTAAATTAGTCTATGACAAGCCTATTGAACAAGTTCAAGCAGATGACTTTCAGCAGATTTATGAATCGACTCCCGCTTCTAGTGAGGTACGCGCATGAATCAATTACCCACCCAAAGCTGGACAGCTAAATGGCATTTGAAAACTATCATTATTGTTCTGATTTTATGCGGACTGCTAATTAAAAGTGCGCAAATCTGTGAAATCAACGGCAGCGCATTAAGCCAAAACTTTTCTCAATTTTTTGATTTGTTAAAGAAAATGTCCCATCCCCAGTGGAGTTATGGAGAAATCGTCCTCCAGCCTATTATTGAAACCATTAAAATGGCTATTATCGGTACAACGCTTGGTGCCATCTGTGCCTTGCCGCTTTGCATTTTTGCCGCACGCAATATCATTACTAACCGTTTTATTACTAGCAGCATTCGGTTTATTTTAAACATTATCCGGACTATTCCAGATTTAATGTTAGCAGCAGTTTTTGTAGCTATTGTCGGTATTGGGCCTTTAGCCGGGATTTTTACTTTGGCTGTTTTTTCTTTTGGAATGATTGCCAAGTTATTTTATGAAGCGATCGAAACTATTGATAACGGTCCGTTAGAAGCCTTAGAAGCCGCTGGCGCCAACAAGGTGCAAATCATAGTCTTTGCTGTCCTTCCGCAAGTAATGAATAATTTTATTAGTTATTTTTTGTATACCTTAGAAATCAATGTGCGGGCTTCCACAGTCTTAGGTTATTTAGGAGCTGGCGGAATTGGCGTCTATTTGCAGCGTTCGCTGGATTCTTATAATTATCAACAAACAGCCATTATTATTTTAGCTATTTTAGTAGTGGTTTTAATAATTGATGGTTTAAGCAACTATTTACGGGAGAAATTACTGTGAAAAAAGCGACAACTAAAACTCAACTCAATTGGTTTATTACAATAATCATTTTACTGTTAATTTATTGGTTCAGCTTTCAAGGAATTAATTTTTCAGGTATTAAGGATTCAGCCGGGCAAGTTCTTCAAGCTATTATTCATGGTATCGTACATCCCGAGTGGAAATATGTTTACGACGGTTCTGGGGAAGACTTAGTCAGTTTACTAATTCAAACTTTGGCGATTGCCTTTTTAGGAACTTTTATTTCCGCCTTGTTAAGTGTTCCCTTTGCCTTTTGGGCGGCACGCAGTAATCATGAATTAGCTGGGCACCCACGCTCTAATTCTGGTAAAATAATTTTAACAGTGGTGCGTACTTTTCCAGAAATCGTCCTCGCCATTATGTTTATCAAAGCGGTCGGTCCAGGATCTTTTGCTGGCGTTTTAGCTGTCAGTATTCATTCCATTGGAATGTTAGGCAAACTCTTCAGTGAAGCCATTGAAAATATGGATCAACGTGCTAATGAAGCCTTAGTTAGTGTCGGAGGAAATTCTTTGCAAGTTTTATTTTTGGCAACCTTACCGACAATCATGCCGGAATTTTTATCTTATACACTTTACCGCTTTGAAATTGCTGTGCGTTCAGCTTCTATCTTAGGAATGGTAGGCGCTGGTGGAATTGGTACACCGCTGCTTTTTGCAATTCAAACCAGAAATTGGAGTCGCATGGGAATTATTTTAATAGGAATTATCATCATGGTAACTCTCATTGACTGGTTTTCTGGAATCCTCAGAAAGAAGTTAGCTTAATGAAAATCAAAATTTTATCAACGAGCGATATTCACGGTTACTGGTACCCTACCACTTATAATCGCCCTGATGATTATCAGCCGCTAGGGCTTTTGAAGGCCGCTAGTATCATCAAGCAAATTCGCCAAAACAGTGAGGATACTGATTTAATTCTTACTATTGAAAATGGCGATTTTATTCAAGGTTCACCTCTTACCTATTATGCAGCCAAGGTCAAGCCTCAAGCTCAAAAGCTATATATGCAATTAACTAAGCAAATCGGTTATGATTTTGGTATTTTAGGCAATCATGAATTTAATTATGGGGCTTCATACTTAGAAAACTGCGAAAAAGACCGCAACTATCCCATTTTAGCTGCTAATATCCAGACTGATAGCCCGGCAGTCGATGGTGCGTATCGAATAATTGAACATCAAGGATTAAAAATTGCTGTCGTCGGTTTTACCACCCAATTTGTCCCCCATTGGGAAGATCCGCGTCATATAGCAGGCTGGCGCTTTAATTCTGTGGTCGCTACAGCCAAAAAATTAATTCCGCAGCTACAAAAACAAGCAGATATAATTGTTGTTGCTTACCATGGGGGCTTTGAACGCGATTTACAAACTAATGAACCTACAGAAACCCTAACTGGTGAAAACGAAGGCAGTCAATTGCTGCAAGAGGTACCGGGGATTGACGCCTTAGTAACTGGACATCAACATCGGGCTTTAGCAACTACGGTGCACGGTATTCCTATAACTCAGCCAGGCTATCAAGGGCGGTATGTTGGTGAAATTGACATAGAAGTCAACAGCCAAAAACAGATAATTAACCAGCAGGCACAATTACATGAAGTTGAACCAGCTGACTTAGAACCTGCCTTGCAGCACTTAGCCGCACCGCTGCAACAAGAAGTTCAGACTTGGCTAGATCAAATCTTAGGCCAGGTAAATGGTGATATGACAATTGACAATCCGCTGCAAGCTCGTTTACACCATCATCCCTATCTAGAATTTATTAACCAAGTACAAATGCAGGCAACCAATACTGATATTGCTGGGACCGCTTTATTTAATGATAATATTCGTGGCTTTAACCATGACGTTAGTCTTCGCAATATCTTAACAAGTTATCCTTTTGCTAATACATTAGCTGTAGAAGTTATTACTGGTGCTGAACTGAAAGCTGCCTTAGAGCAAGCCGCTAGTTATTTTGCCTTCGAGGAGGGCCAAGTACAAGTAGCCGCCACCTTTTTAAAGCCGAAGGTGCAGCACTATAACTATGACGTGTATAGTGGCATTGACTATGAATTTGACCTACGCCAGCCGGTTGACCATCGGGTTGTCAAATTGCAATATCACGGTCACGAGGTTCAACCCCAGCAAGAACTGGAAGTAACTCTTAATCGTTATCGAGCTGCTGGTAATGGTAATTACCCCATGTTTAGTCCCGAAAAAATTGTTCGGGAAGTTCAAATCGACATGACCGAGTTAATCAGTGACTATTTCCGGCAGCACCCTGTTATTCAGGCTATGCAGCCTACTAATTTTACCGTTAAATATTAAAAGGGAGTTTATCATGAAAATCTACTTTGCCAATGCCTTATTCTCACAAGCAGAAATTAATTATAATGCTGCTTTAGCACAAAAAATCCGCCAACTCAGTCCCCAAATTGAACTTTATTTACCTCAAGAAAATGGCGAGATTAACAATAAACAAGCTTATGCTGATTCTAAAATGATTGCTCAAGCCGATACTCAAAAATTAACCAGCAGCGATTTGCTTGTGGCTATTTTAGATGGCAATACTATTGATAATGGTGTAGCCAGTGAAATTGGTGTCGCTTATGCAAACAAAATACCCATTATTGGCCTTTATACTGATAGTCGCCAACAGGGCGCCGATAATCAGGCTAAACTAGGCGCTTTAAGCCAAATTGCGGAAAATCAATTTCATTATCTTAACCTTTATACTACTGGCTTAATTAAACTTAATGGACAGATTGTTAATAATGAAGCCGACTTATTAAAGGCTGTTCAACAGCACTTAAGGTAATTACGCTTTTTTATATAAACACAAAAATAACCTGGATAATAATTATCCAGGTTATTTGCTGTCTCTTAACTATCTTTTCTTCTGTTCCACACAGAAAAATCTTCCACAATTATTCAAAATAATTAACCCCAATAGCAGCACGAACTTCTTGCAAAGTTTGTTCCGCCACTTCATTGGCAGCTTGGCTGCCCTGCTTTAAAATGCGATAAACTTCACCTAAATCCTGCTCATACATCTGGCGACGCTGACGAATAGGATCCAAGACAGCATTTAAGACCTCTTCTAAATACCGCTTAACCTTTACATCACCCAAGCCACCTGCTTGATATTGTGCCTTTAATTGCTTAATATACTCTTTGTCAGTACCAAAAACATCTAAGTATTCAAAAACAATATTGCCAGCAATTTGTCCCGGATCTTCTACGTGAATATGATTAGGGTCAGTATACATTTTCATTACTTTTTGATGCACAATCTCCGCACTATCAGAGAGATAAATGGCATTATCTAACGACTTGCTCATTTTAGCATTGCCATCTAATCCTGGCAGCCGGCCTTGACCTTGAGGAGGAAAAATTCCTTCTGGCTCTACCAAAACATCTCGTTGATAGATTGAGTTAAAAGAACGAACAATTTCGCGAGCCTGCTCCAACATCGGCTCTTGATCATCACCTACAGGCACTGTATCGGCCTTAAAGGCGGTAATATCAGCAGTTTGGCTGACAGGATAAGCCAAAAAGCCGGCAGGTACACTTTCACCAAAATTTTTTTGTTTAATTTCGGTTTTAACAGTAGGATTACGCTTTAAGCGCGCTAAAGTTACCAAATCCAAATAATACATCGTTAACTCATTGAGAGCGGGAATTTGCGACTGCACAAAAATTGTCGACTTGTGGGGGTCAATCCCCACTGCTAAATAATCTAAGGCCACTTCGGTTAAACTCCGGCGAATCTTCTCCGGATTGCGGGCATTATCGGTTAAAGCCTGCATATCAGCAATCATAATAAAGGTGCGATAATCTCCTGTATTTTGTAACTTAACGCGATTTTTTAAAGAACCAATATAATGGCCGATGTGTAGTTTTCCGGTCGGACGATCAGCTGTTAAAATAGTATGTTGAGACATATTTATTCTCCTTTATATTAAAAAATCCTATTGTTCCAAGGAACAATAGGACGACATTGCGCGGTACCACCTGTTTTGCAGATATATCATCTGCCGCTTTAAGCTGGCTTAAGGCGCCAAACACCAAATTCTCAGCTCCACTTCTTGTCACTACCGGGCTAACCTTGCAGCTAACGGCTAGTCTCTGTTTTCCCGTAGAAACAATACTTTGCACTTTCATTTAATTAAAACAATATTATAATAACTTCTAAACAAATGTCAAATTAATTTTGAATCCACTTTTAAATGAATTAAAAAACTTATAATAATATAAGGAAGGTTTATAATGCAATTTCCTAATGAAACTAAGGCGGCTGAACAAAAACGTGTCACCTATGTTGATGACATCATTAACCAGCAGCTGCAGGAAACCCAAATTAATATTGAACAAGCTCAGCACGAACGCCGCCAAGTAGAATTAAATTTTGGTGCTAATACCCGGGCTAATTATATTGAAACCGATGATATTATCGAAACCAATGCTACCTTACAGCAGCAACGGCAATTAATGACCAGTGCTGTCAGCAATGAAGAGATTCTCCAACAAAAACAGCGCGCCTTACAAGCCTTAGCAGGCTCTCCTTACTTTGGCCGCATTGATATCCAAGAAGACGGCGATAACGACACCCTTTATATTGGCACAGCCTCTTTAAGTGATGAACAAGGAGAATTTTGGGTTTATGATTGGCGTGCACCTATTGCCAGCATTTATTATAATGGCACCTTAGGTCAGGTACACTATGAAGCACCGGCTGGGCGCCAAGAGGTCACCTTGCAGCGCAAACGCCAATTCTCTATTCGTAACGGCCAAATTGAAAATATGTTCGACACCAACGAAACAATCGGCGATGAAATCTTAAAAAATGCCCTTGGTCAAGCCAGCAGCGCCCAAATGAAAAATATTGTTGCAACCATTCAGCGGGCGCAAAATCAAATCATTCGTGATACAAAAACAGCACTCCTAATCGTGCAAGGAGCTGCCGGGTCGGGGAAAACTTCCACGATTATGCAGCGGATTGCCTATCTGCTCTACCATAGTCGTCAACAATTAGATGCCGAACAGATTATTCTATTTTCACCTAATAATCTGTTCTCTAATTATATTGCTCAAGTATTGCCTAGTTTGGGAGAAAAAAACATGCGGCAAGTGACCTTGCAGACTTTTTTGGCCCGCCGTTTACATGGTGTCCAAATTCAATCTTTATTCCAAAGATTTGAACAAGACCAAACCACTTATAGCCCGGCTCTTCACCAAATTCGTCAATATAAAGATAGCCTTGATTTTGTTACTGCCTTACAAGCTTATGGTCGACAAGCTGATTTAACCCAAGCTTTTTGCGACGTGATCTTTGAAGGCCGGGTATTCTTTAAAAAAGAAGAAATCCAATCCCTTTATCACCAGCTGCCCCAGGCCTTATCGAGTGCCGATAAATTTTTACAAACTAAAAACGCCTTGATAAAAAAATTACAGCACCATTTACATCAACAAGAACAGGCCGATTGGGTTCTAGAAGCCTTGGATGACATGTCCGAGGCTCAATACCAACAAATCACCCAGAAACTGAATTTAGAAAATTATACCAGCAGCCAACAGCAACAGTTATTAGCACGTAAGTTTTTAAAAGACTATTATCGGCCAGTTTATGCCGCTCTTTATAATGATTATTTCTTTGATATCTTTAAGTTATACCAAAACTTTCTACAACATGTGCGGCCCGACTCAATTAGTCCCACGACATGGCAGGAGATGATTGCTGATGTAAATGACAATTTAGAGCACCACTACCTGCAGCTAGATGACGCCAGTGCCCTCTTATATTTGCAGCAATTGGTAACAGGCAGCGGCCAAAACCAGCGCATTAAATATCTCTTTATTGATGAAATGCAAGATTATTCTGCCATGCAGCTAGCTTATATCCAGCACTCCTTTCCCAATGCTAAATTAACTTTATTAGGAGACATTGAACAAAACGTATATGCCCATCAGCAGCTTTCTCAAAAGCGTTTTGAAACTTTAACCCACCTATTCCCACAAAAAAAGGCTGCTTTAATTACGCTGAACCAAAGTTACCGCGCAACTGCAGCCATTACTAATCTTGCCAAGCAATTCATCCCTTCTGGTGCACAAATTCAAGCCTTCAATCGAGCCGGTGAATTGCCCACCTTATGGATTAGTGACGCCGAATCTTGTCAGGCCAAAACCCTCCAATTAGCTCAAGAATTTGCGAAAAAATATCGCAGCGTCGCTATCATTACCAAAACCCAACAACAAGCCCAAAAGCTCAGTGATATTTATCAAAATCAAGCCAGTTTATTAACTGAACAAAATAGTAAAATACCTGATGGCATTGTCATTTTGCCTGTCTATTTGGCTAAGGGGTTAGAGTTTGATTGCGTTATTGGTTATGATGTCTCTACTCAAAATTACTCTTCTTCCAACGATTGGGGAATTTTATATACTATCGCTACTCGAGCCTTGCACCAATTAAATTTCACCTGCAATCAGCAACCAGCAACCATATTTCAGCAGGTACAACCCCAAAGTCTTCATATTAAAACAATTTAACCCGAACGCCCACTAGCTCTTTTGTTGGGCGTATTTTTTAGCCTTCACGGGCCGATGATAACGATCGCCAAAGTAAAAGGCTAAACCAATAATTGCACCTAAAGCCGCAGGAACAACCCAATCCATGCCCACATTGGCGAAGGGCAAATATTGTTGCTGCCAAGCGATCAAGGCCTTTGCCCAAGAAGTTTGACTAATTACTGGCGGAAAAGCAGCCACCATATCTAAACAAGCAGCTATCGCAGTCAAAGCCACGCTCCAACCATAGACCCGGGCATCGCGATGGAATAGTGGTGAAAGAATTGATAATAAAATCAAAACCATCGCAAAAGGATATAAGAACATCAATAACGGTGTCGACCAGGCAATAATCGTATCAAGACCAAAGTTAGCAGTTCCAAACGATGCCAAACATGTCAAAAATAACCAAGTATGATAACTAATCTTTGGAAAATGGTGATAAAAATCTTGTGCAAAAGCTGCTACCAAGCCCACAGCCGTCGTTAAACAAGTTAAAACGATTAACACAGCTAATAAGACCTGACCTAAACGGCCTAAATAAAAATTAACTAATTGAGTAAACGCCACGCCACCATCAGCTGAAAGCTTGAACTTACCTAAAGTAGTAGCTCCAATCCAAATTAAAGCGACATAAATCAGACCAATTAAGCCCGTAGCGATAACGCCCGCCTTAGCTGTAACTTGGGCATTGCTGCGTGGAGTCGTCTTACCCAATTGTCTAACAGCAGTAACAATAGTAACTCCAAAAGCCAATCCCGCCAAAGCATCCATCGTATTATATCCTTGCAAAAAACCATTAAAGAAAGCTTTATCTTGATAGGCAGTCGTTATCGGCTGTTGTGAAGCGGCACTCATCGGCTTGAAAAAGGCCAATAAGAAAATTGCAAATAACAAGAGTAAGAATAATGGATTCAACACCTTACCAACACTAGTCATAATACTGGTTTCCTGATAAGAAATCACAAACGCTAATATAAAAAAGATTGCGGAATAAATTAATAAACCACTGTGAGCCCAGTTTGCGGGCAATAACGGTTCAATCCCAACGGTAAAAGAAACTGTCGCCGTCCGGGGCGTACCAAAAAGTGGACCAATAGCTGCGTGAATTAAAATCATGAAAAGTAAGGCAAAAGCTGGTCCTAACGGCCGGCCAATATCATAAACACCTTGCGAGCGGGTAATACTCACTGCCAAAACTGACAACAATGGTAAGGCGACGGCAGTTACCAAAAAACCAATCATTGCCGTCACCCAATGTCCACCCGCTAACTGTCCTAAGTGCAGGGGGAAAATCAAATTTCCAGCTCCAAAAAATAGGCCAAATAATAGCGAACCAACTATTAAATAATCCTTGATTGACAATGGCTTTGGATTTAAATCATGTTCTTGATGCATAGTTATTTCCTCCCCTTTTTAATATAAAAACGCCCTTAACCAACTAAAAATAGTTAAAGGGCGCTCTAGCACGGTACCACCTTTTTTTAGAAACTAATAACCGCAGTTTCTCTTCACATATAGCCTCATGACTATACGTATTACATGATAATGGATGTCCCAATGCCAGCTACCAATTTCACCGCATAACTCAAAAGTGATTGTTATAATAGCCATCTAGCTTCCTTACACCAATTGAAGCTCGCTTGATAGTGGGTTTATTATAACTCGTCTTTCTCATTGTTTTCTAATGAATTACTAATATAATAAAGACCAATCTAATAAATGTCAAGCTTTTATTTAATTTTTTTCAGGACCGAAAAAATTTGTAAAAACTGTCGGTGTTATTAAACTTGTCAGTAGCTTAGCTGAAAATCCACTTAATAACAAAAAAGAGTGCGGACAAAAATTGTCCGCACTCCGCTTTGAATACTACAGCATATATTCACAGATTAAATTAATATCACTTTTAATAATGCTATAAAAATTGCTATCAGCATACAAACTCGTAAATTTTGCGTCGACAAATAAACCGTTGCTAGCATCCAGCCAATTGAAACATAAATAAAGAAATTGATCCAATGCCAAACTTCAAAATTCAAAGCTCCAAAAATGAGGCCGCTTAAAAAGACTCCCAAAAAAGCGCCTCCGAGTGAATTACGCCGCATAAAGTAATTAAAGAAAAATCCCACTGTCACAAACTGCTGTTCAATCGCAATAATAAAGGCACTCGCGAGTAAATCGAACCAAAAGGCCGCTGAACCGCGCTCTAAATAATCACTGCGATTAATTAATGAGGGAAAATGACCCATAGCTTTCAAATAACTAACCAACAACATAAAAACGCCAATAGTGATAGTTGCAAATATAATCAGACCAAAAAATTCAGTAATCCCCTCTAATAAACCTGTATGTAGCTTAACAAAATAACGTTGTTCATGGCGATAACGCAGTAACATCAAAAACAAAGTAGCAAGCGAAAAAGCCAAAAAAAAGACCACAGCTACCGGATGAAGTCCCTTATTGCTAAGGCACAATTGTTCTAATTTTTGAGAAAAAACAACTAAAATTAACCAAATTGCGTACCAAGTAAGGCGAATTGATGGTGTTTTGAGTGCTTGCATAAACTTTCTCCCAAATTTTATATTTACCTAGGCATTATAACATTAGCAAGCTAAACACCTCAAATCATTTCCAAAAATCACTGTTTCTTCATAACTATCAATGTAAAAACTGGTATAATGAAGTTTATATAATAAAAGAAAGTGTGGTTATAATTAATGTTTAGTAAAAAAGTAGCGACTGCGGTTGCGGGCTTAGCAATTTTGTTGACCGGCTGTGCCAACAACAATTCTAGTAAATCTAACACCAATCAGCCAATTAAGCCTTTTAGTGCCCAAGTAACTCCTAGTAATAATGGATTAAAACAACAAATCAGTGGTACATCCACTAAGGGCAGTAAGGTTTATTATCAAGTTGCCGATAACGCTAAAGATTCTACAACAATCAAAAATAAGCGTTTTACAATTACCTTACCTGCTTCTTTAAATACTCGTAAAGTAACAGTCAGCCAAAAGCAAAATTTAAGTAAGCCAATTAAAGTAACTGTTAAAAAGCCTAAAGTAGTGATTAGCAGTGCAAAGTTTGCCAAAAACTTTAACAATTCTAAGAAAATGCAAGCTAAAATGCCAACTAAAACACCAAAATTAGATCGTCCTTTAGATTTAATGTTTAGTCCAACAACTACCTATCATTTCTTAAGTGATGAGACACATATTTATAGTATGCAGTTAGAAATTACTGATATTACTAGTTCTGAAGTCAAATCTCATGTTAGTGCAATGGCTTCTGGTTTAGGTATTAAGAAAGCGGACCTAACTGACTTAGTTGACCAAGCCAAAAAGAACAAGGGCAAAAGTCAAACTAAAGATATCCAAGGTTACCACTTAACAACCTTAGTTGAAGGCAAAAAATTAACTGTCAATGTTACTAAATAAGTTTGATAATAAAAAATCTTCCAAGCAATTGCTTGGAAGATTTTTTTATTTAATGACCTTAATTACTATTCTCTAGTTTAGGAGCTCTAATAAATAAAGTTAATAAACCACTCACAAATAATAACGCTCCTAAAACCAAAAAGGCTACCACAAAACTACCCTTAAATAAGTCTACTAAAAATCCAGCTAAAGAAGGTCCAATGACACCGCCAAAGGTTCCTCCAAAATTCAAAATTCCCGTAGCGGATCCAATGCGGTCTTTGCTGAACAAGCGCTGAGACCATGTAAAAGAACCCGTAAAAGTCGCTACAATCGTCAAATTAGAAATAGCTAACATTACTGTCACCAAAAGCAAATTATGTACAGAAACCATAACCGCTGTGGACAACATTCCAATAGCAGCAGTTGTCACAATAAATTTCTTTTGTTGGCCGGCAAACCATTTAGTCAAGACCATACCGCTGCCTAGACTGCCGACAATTTGCCAAATTGCATTAACCGCCAAGATATTACCCGCAGCCTTTAAAGACAAATGATAACTCTTAGTCAAAAAAGTCACCATCCACGAAGAACTGCCATAAGCAGCCACATTAATCAAAACCAATACCAATGCCAAAACAATCACATTAGGGTCTTTTAAGACTTTGCCTAAGCCCACCTTTTTAGTAGTAGTAACCGCTTGGACTTGTTTTTGATCTTTTGGGACAAAGAAAGTTACAAAGAAAAAAGCCACAACAAATAACGTCCCTAATAACACATAGCCATACCGCCAATTAATAGCAATCACGCGCGTCCCCACAGCATAGGCTAAAATCGCCCCAATACCAGTAGTAGTCAAAATTGCTGACTGCATAAATACCCGTTTGTCGCTGTCAAAATTCTCGGCAATGGCTTTGGAAGCTGCTGATGGATAACCACTATGTCCAACCCCCGAGCCAAAACGCATCAAAATAAAGAACAACAACCCACTGGACCAGCCAAATGCATAAGCAAAAACAGCTGTTAAAATCATGGAAAGCATTAAAATATTCTTCGAGCCAAACTTATCTACTAACCAGCCTGCAGGAATACTCATCAAGCAGTACGCCAGAAAAAACGCACTCATAATAAAACCCGCTTGCTGGGAGGCCAAATGAAATTGCTGCGTAATAGGAACAACAGCAGCCGAAATCATCTGCTTATCCATATAAATTACCGAATACCCAGTCATTAAGGCAATAACCATGGCCATGCCGCCACGCTTAACTGGAGTTTGCGTCTTCTTTTCCATTAAAAGCACCTCACTTAATCGAAAACGATTACAAATAATAAATTAAAAAACATCTACCCTATCAAAAAACCTTAATAAGGGATTGGATTAAATAATATTAATTATACCAATAAATTCCTAATTTATCAGCAAAATTTACCAAATAAAAAAGCATCCCCTTTGAGGATGCTTATTACCACAATATAAGCCATCTATCGGATTCGGACCGACGACCTCCACCTTACCACGGTGGCGCTCTACCTGCTGAGCTAAGATGGCAACTCAGTACTTAACTATAATACCAAAAAATTATAATTTTGCAAGAGCAAATTCGGCATAAATTTCAGAAATAATTGCTCCAACCCCATACATTGCTATTACATCAAAAAATCAGAAAACACCCGCAATAAGATGTTTTCTGATATGTAAATACTTAAAATGCTTCGATAATTTCTAAAATGCCGGCCATAAAAAAGTAAACCGCCGCTAGCGAAACAATCAAAACGCCACCAATCAATGGCCGAAATAGCAGTGTAATACCTGCAACAATACTTAGAATCGCTAAAATAATAATTAACCAATGGTAGCTTTTGCCGACACGCCGATAAATTGGGGCCAGGCTCAATTCAGCCACCCCATCAATAATAAACCAAAAAGCCAAAATATAAATTAAAGTCGTCAAACCTAAAGGAAAATTAAACAAAAACACTAATCCTAAAATAATATCAATCACACCGGAAAAGATTAGCCACCCCACCCGGCTGCGCATCATGATTTGATGGATCTTAGCGGCCAGCCAAAGTTGATAACAGCCCCGCACCAGCGAAAAAGCACCTAACAATATCATAATTGATATCAATCCAGAAACTGGATTACGTAAAATCTGCACGCCGACTACTACCGAAAAAATACCAATAATTAAACTTAACCAATCAAAACGTTGTGTCCTACTCATTGCCAAACTCCCCCTAAATAAATTGCGCCCGCACCAACAACACCGTATAATAAGACTATCAACTTTATAAAAGAGGTTACATAATTGTCTCCCAGTCAAGAAGATTATCTCAAAAATATTTTCGAGCTGCAGCATAGTTTTCAAAAAGTTACTAATAAACGCCTAGCCGAAATGATGCATGTCAGTGCGCCCTCAGTTACGGAAATGCTTTTAAATTTATCCCAAAGCGGTTTTATCGAACACACTCCTTATAATGCAATTGCCCTGACAAAAAAAGGGCGCCAAGAAGCTGAAAGATTGGTAAAAAAACACCGACTTTGGGAGTTTTTCTTAACTGACAAACTTCATTATACCACTAATAACGTTCATCAAGCGGCGGATTCTTTGGAACATTGTACAGATGACAAATTAGTGCAAGCTCTCAATAAATTCCTCAATTATCCTCAAAAATGTCCCCATGGCGGTATCATTCCCGGCAACGGTCAAGGCGAAACGGATGATGATGATTTGGTCTTAAGTGAAGTCAAGCTGCAGACCCCTGTCAAAATTGTGCGGATCTTTGATAATCGTGAATTCCTCGATTACTTTGCCCAGCTCAACTTAAAACTAAACCAAACTGTCACTGTTTTAAAGCAGCTGCCCTTTGATGACTCTTTATTAATTCAAACCGATACCGGCGAAACATTGACTTTAAGCAAAAAAACGACCGATTTTATTTTTGTTGAAAAAGCTCATTCTGCACAAAAATCGTAGTCAGCTAAAAAAGTTCTGCCTAACCAGAACCCTGAAAACCCAATATTGAATTATAAAAAAGGAGTTGGAACAAAATCTTGTTCCGACTCCTTTTATTTAATAATAATCTTGTGGCCATTAATATTAACCAAATCTTGATAAAAAATCGCGTAACTGGCTGCCTTATAAGGCACCAAATAAAGGCTTAAAATTCCCCAAGTAAAGTAATTCAATAAATCCCAGCCCCAAAAACTCACTTCTAACCAGAACAGCCGCAGCTTTTGGCCGCGCATTAACTGCCAACTCAATCTTAAAGTCAAAAGCCACTGCCGCCAAGAAAGGGGCTTTTGCATGCTTAAATCCTTATAGATAAAATAAGTTAACATCAAGCCATAACGCACAATCAAAGCCAGCAATAAGCCAACAAACGACGGCAAACGGCCAATTAACTGAGAAATAATCAAAATTAGCAGCCACAGAGTAATCACGGGGAAAAAATATGCCTGTGAAAAAACCTGCCAGCCATCACCCCAAGTACTCTGTCGTTTTGGCTGCCGCAACAAATCCAAGCAAGCAAAGGCAACCCCCGTAAAAATCAAAAAATATGCTAGGCGGCCTTCGATAACATACCAATAAATCTGCGGATTATTAGTCAGCCAGCTATTCATCGCCTTATAAATTTGTTCATAACTTACAGCACCTGTAAATTGCGCATAAAAACTCGTTGTCAACCGCATAGCCAAGTAAACTATTAACAACACTAACAATAACGGCGCCCAACCTAAGCGTAAAATACGATTAGGCTGTTGCCGGAGGACTTTTCTTGCTAATAATTTAATTTCAAAAATACTCTTGGGAAATTGCACGTTATTTATTATCTCTTTCTAATCGCTCAAAGCGAATTTTTAATTACTAATTGTGCTGCACACGCACTAAAGTGTATTTCTTTTTACCCTTGCGAATAATGACAAAACGCCCATCAAAAGCACTTTGCGGATCCACTTGGTAATCGACATCTTGCTGCCGCTGGCCATTGACATAAATAGCGCCATTTTGAATATCTTCGCGCGCTTGACGACGTGAAGGTTCAATGTGGGTCTGATCCACCAAAAATTCTACTAAATTGCACTCTTGACCAGCGTAATCAACTGAAGGCACTGATTCAAAACCTTGCTCAATTTCATCTGAAGTTAGCTGCTGAATATCTCCAGAAAAGAGTGCTGCGGAAATCTTTTCAGCTTGGTCAACAGCCGCTTGTCCATGAACAAAACGAGTAACTTCTTGAGCCAAAGTGCGTTGTGCTTCCCGTTTTTCTGGGGCAGTTTGTATCTTTTGTGCTAGGTCTTCAATTTGATCCTGGGTTAAGAATGTGAAGTACTTCAAGTATTTCACCACATCACGATCATCAGTATTAAGCCAGAATTGGTAGAATTCGTAAGGACTGGTCTTCTTCGGGTCTAGCCATACCGCGCCGCCTTCAGTCTTACCAAATTTAGTCCCGTCAGCCTTCAATAATAAAGGAATTGTCAAACCAAAAACAGGAGTCTTGGAGCCTTCAATACGGTGAATTAAATCAATACCCGCAGTAATATTGCCCCATTGATCGCCACCGCCAATTTGCAGCTGCACTTGATGTTCACGGTATAACGTAAGAAAATCAATCGCCTGCAAAATCTGGTAAGTAAATTCTGTGTAAGAAATCCCCACATCCAAACGTGAGGCCACAATTTCCTTATTCAGCATGGTATTCACATTAAATAATTTACCATAATCCCGGAGAAAAGACAGCAAATCCATTTTGGAAAGCCAGTCATAGTTATTAACAATTTCAAAATTTTCTGTCCCAAACAAGTTAATCATTTGCTTGGTTAAAGCATCTTGGTTATGGCGTACTTGATCCATTGACTGTAAAACCCGTTCCGATTTTTTACCGGAAGGATCACCAATAGAACCCGTAGCGCCGCCAATAACAATCACCGGCTTATGCCCCAACATCTGAAAACGTTTCAAAATCATGAAAGTAACCAAATGACCAACATGTAAAGAATCTCCTGTTGGATCCACTCCACAGTACAAGGCAATTTGGTGGTGATTCACGTAGTCTTTTAGCCCATCCGCATCCGTCTGCTGATTAATAGCTCCCCGCCATGTCAGTTCATCAATAATATTTTTTGTCATTGTCATTCTCCTTCAAGGTATTTATTGCGCTTTCTGTAAATAATCAGCCAAGCGCTGCAATGTTAAGTGGATATTTTCCATGCTGGCAGCGTAACTAATGCGAAGGTAACCAGCGCCGCCTTGACCAAAGAAACTGCCCGGCAGAACTGCTAGTTGCTCTTGAGCAATTAAGTCTTCGGCCAATCGTACATCATCTTGAATGAGCGAAGCGGGAATCTTCGCAAAAATATAAAATGCACCTTGTGGCTTTGTCACCGCAAAACCGAGCTTCGGTAATCCCGCAACCAAAACATCGCGTCGCTCTTGATACTGAGCCTTCATCACTGCTGCATCGTACAAACCGTTAGTTAAAGCCTCTTGAGCAGCATATTGAGAAACTGCGGGAATGGAAGTCGTCACCAATTCATGTACATGCAAAATATGCTGCATAATTGCCTGAGGTCCGCAAATATAGCCTACCCGCCAGCCCGTCATCGCATGAGATTTAGAAACTCCATTCAGCAATAATGTTTGCTCGGGTAATAACTGAGCCAGGCTAGTATGAGGAACATCATAAGATAATTCACTATAAATTTCGTCACTAATTACAAATAACTGATAACGTGCCAAGACAGCAGCTAATGCTTGCAGTTGCTCCTTGGTATAAGTAACACCAGTAGGGTTGTTAGGATAATTAAGAATAATCGCCTTAGCGTGGGGATGTTGAGCTAAAGTTTGCTCTAATACCGCTGGGTCTAAGCGAAAGTCCGTCTGTGAAGTATCAATAATTACCGGCACCCCTTGGTTCAAGCGAATATTAGGTTCATAAATAGTAAAACACGGTGTCGGCAGCAACACTTCATCACCAGGATTCAGAAGAGCCTTTAAAGTCGTAAAAACTCCTTCAGTGACCCCAATAGTTGTCACAATCTCTGAATCTGGCTGATAGTGCAGCTGATATTTGGCCGCCAAAAAATCTGCGATTGCTTGGGTTAATTCCACTTTACCCTGGGGCAAAGTATAGCGCACAGGTAAAGAATCAATAGCCGTTTTAGCCGCTGTCTTAATATGTTCTGGAGTGCTAAAGTTCGGCTCACCCACAGTCATATTAATAATTCCGGGCGTTTTTAAAGCACGAGCATTAAATAAAAAAATATCCTGGGGCTGCAATTGCAATGCCGCGGTACTCATCCGCTCTTCTAATGTTGTCATATTAAATCCTCCCCCTTAGTGAATTTTTAAATACTTAATTTTAACATAGAAATTTTAGGAACGAGACTTCAAAAACAGCCGATGTTTCAACTTGGGAAAAATCCGCTGATCAGCCCAGCCAATAATCGGTCCTTGACAGAACAAAGCAAAAAAAGTCCCAATATTAACAGCCAATAAATGCCCTGTCCGTCCAAAACAATATCCGATAATTACCACCGGAATCACATAGCTTAAATATTGCCCCCAAGCAGCGCTGCCATGGACAAATTTAAAACGAATCAAGTAACTAAATTCATCATTCGGATGCAGCATGACATCGACACGTTGATAAATTGACGTTGCTAAAGCAATTCCGCCAATTCCCAAAATATCTAAGATTAAGCGTAATCCCCAGGGCAAGTGCGTAACACCTAAATACTCTAACAAATGAGTCCAAAACTGCACCAAATAGCTAAACAAAAACGCAAATAACAAATTTGCGAAAACTGCACGCCAATCCACAGTCTGCCAGCGAATCAGCAAATTAATAACTTGAACCAAAATAGCATAGGTAAATAAAATTGTTCCCAGACTGCCCGGCAAAATACCATGTAAGTTCACGGCAGAAGCCGTCCATACCGCACTGCCCAGATTAGAAGCCACAGCCAAACCATTAGCGAACGAATTCAAGACAATCGAAATTGCTAAATAAAAAATCACTTCGCGGGCAGTCAAACGCCGCTTGCGGCCATTTTCTTCAATCATAAATTTTATAACCGTATCCGTTTCAAAATCGTTTTTTCTAAAGCTAAGTACAATAAAGGCACAATAACAAAAGTTGCAAGGGAATTAATTACCGTTGCCGGCAAACTTAAAAACGCATTAATCGCAGCTACCTTGAGCTGCGTACCGACCATAAGACTTTCGACAATCCCTGCTAACCAGGAAGTGACAATCTTAATCAAGCCAGCACTAAAAGACACTACATATAGCTTTGCCCATTGGCCGGGTTGATAGTGAAGTGCGCGAAAAACTCCAGCAGTCACAAAAGCTAAAATCAACGCTTCAATCATGGTAATCCAAGCCGTAGCCGCATAACCATTCAAAATATCAAACAGGCCTAAACCCAAAACAGCGGCCGCCGCTCCATATCTAAAGCCCAAAATCAACACAGCAATAACCGCAAAAGTATTACCAAAATGAATAAACGGGCGGCCAACAACCGCCGGCAAATTAATTCGAAATAAACTAACACCAATAAAAATAATCGCTGCACATAAACCAGCAAACACAATCTTTTGCAGTTTTTTCTTATTCATCACTATCCCCCCTTAACCGCAGCAATGGTGCAATAATTGCTGTTAATTCCACATCTAAAGCTGACTTAGCAGTTTGCCGCACAGCTTGTGCCGTCAAATAAGCCGCCTGCCTAATAGCTGGAGCAAACTGGAAGTTGGCCAACAACAAAAGGCTTAACAATGCTGTAAATAAATCCCCGCTGCCAAACAAATGCCGGGGATAATAAGGCTGCATGACCTTAACCAACTGCTGACCTTCTAAATAAGCACACCCAATCTGGTCAGCTGTCCGCACACTAGTAATCACTACTTGCTGGCCGCGCATTTGCCCGCTTAGCTCTTGTAAAGCCAACTGCAGGGATTGATCATCATTAAGCGACCTTCCCGTCAATAACTGGGCTTCGGTCACATTAGGAGTTAATACATCGGCCCAAGGCAGCAGCTCTTGAAACTTTGTCACATAATCAGGGGGCAATCCGTGATATAAGTGTCCTTGATCAGCCATAGCCGGATCCAAAATAACAAATCCTGCTTGGTGGCTTAAATAAGCCTGCCAAAGATCAATCAGTGCTTTTGAACCCAAATAACCTAAACAAATTCCGCGCCAAGAAAAGTCCGACCAGTCTTGTAAAGTTGCTTCTAACCAAGAAGTCAAGCTGACAGCCGGAGCCTGCTTACTCCAACCCGTATGAGCCGCTAATAACTGCACCGGCAAACTGACAGTCGGCAGTCCCCAAACCTCAAATAAAGTCGTGGCACTTTTTAGAGAAATATCGCCCCAGCTCGACCAATCTTGTGCCAATAAAACCCGCTGGGCTGCTAATTTTTTATTTATTAGCGCGCTTGACATAAGAACCATCTTGAGTATTAATCTCTAACATATCGCCCACATTCACAAAATCAGGGACTGTCACAACTAAGCCAGTGGATAAAGTTGCTGGCTTACCTGAGCCTGAAACAGTAGCACCCTTAATCGAAGGCTGTGTATCAGTAACTTCTAAAGTTACCGTCGTTGGTAAAGTAATCCCTACCACTTCATCACCGTAAAAGTCAATCTTCACAGTCATATTCTCTTCCAAAAACTTAGCTTCATCACTAATCAAATCTAGTGGCACTTCATATTGTTCATAAGATTCTAAGTCCATGAATACGGCTGTTTGATCTTGGGTATATAAGTACTGCACATTCTTCGTGTCAATAATCGCCTGTTCTAATTTAACATCAGGATGCATGGTCGTATCAGTAATGGCACCCGTCCGTAAGTCCTTGAGTTTTAAGCGCATTACCGTATTACCCTTGCCCGGCTTATGATGGTCGGCGCTCATTACCTTAATTAACTTATTATCTTGGACAAAAGTCATGCCCGCTCTTAAATCAACTGCTGAAATCATTCCTTATCTCTCCTTTAAAAAAGTTTATACAATTAATTGTAGCAGATATTCATTGATAATTTTAGGTTTAGAGCTAATTAATATTTGATTTTAGATATAAAAAATGAGTCTACCACTAATATAATTAGCAGTGACTCATTTTTCTATTGCAGAGAATCAACCAAAGTGTACTCAATTTTTCCTTTATAAGTCCCAGGTGCAGGAGTAGATAGAACGTTCAGTTGAATTGGATTATTAAATTCATAATCCCAAACTTTTGGACCATTATTACTTTTGTCTATCTTTGTAATACTGTTACTATCACCCACTGGAAAAGGACTCGTGTAGTTATAGTTATTGTTATTTGCGTTAACTTCAAAATTTAATGGTGTTCCATTTGCTTTTAAGCCCTTATCCATACTTGCCATTAATTTCCAATCATTATGGATATGACGAGTATCTTCAACTTTAAATTGACTGTCTGCTGTAAATTGCAGTGGATTTATAAGAGGATTATTAAAACCTTTATACTTTAAATTTTTAGGCCAATTCATTAGTGTCAGATAACCTGCTTCAAATGGCTGCCAAACATAAGTGTGGTTTTTGCCATCAGAAGTCATTGAATTTAGATCTTGAGCTGTATAAGTACTACCATTAGGATGATAGTCACTACCATCTCCTACTTCCTGCCATTTCACACTACGACTAACAAACATACCATCTGGAACATTCTTACCATCTCCCGGAATTGGTGTGTCATCACTAGGAGCAGGATCGAACCATTTACTATTTGCTTGTGCTTTAAAATTAGGACCAATTGTTATTTTCCACAAAGTTGGCTTCTTCATTAAATCGTCTTTAGAAACCATATCTTGAGTATCTTTTACGTTTTTCATATTAAATGAACTAATATCAATAGTCTGTAAACCTGTCCCCCAGAACATGGAACGCATACTTAAAACATTTTCAGTGTCTATATTCTTTAAACCAGTAATCGAGGTCATATTGTGCATATGCGCAAACATGTTCTGCAAAGTGGAATTAGTGGCAGTAGTAACTTTCCCAATTATTTCTGCCTTTTTGATTGTGTCCCTAAATTCTTGAACATGCTGTTTAGGATCCCAAGGCCAAGCAGGGGCATGATTTGCATCAACATATGGATAATCTATTTCATGTTGGTAAATCTTCAAAATTCCATCATCAGTAACATCCCACCAGCGAGTATCCCAAACATATGTTTCTTTAAGGTTGCCAGTTTTGTTTTTATGATAATTATTATAAATATCATTAGCAGTCAAGGCATCTCCAGCTGGATTAGTAACAGTACCGCTACCAACAGCCTGCCATTTTTCAGTATTAGGACCCTTGCTAGTGTCAGCTTTAGTTAAGTTTGGATCAGTTGCAAAGTAAGTGTTCGCACCTAAAGTCAATTGTTGAAGATTGTTGCTACCTAAAAACATACCGTCAGAACTTTGCACATTGCCCATATCAAAACTGCTAATGTCAAGTTTATCTAGTTTATAACAATATTTGAACATCCCAGACATATTAGTAACATTTTCAGTGTTTAACTGATCTAAATCACTAAAACTTGTTCCTGTTAGACTAGTATCTCCTTGGAACATATCACTCATGTCCGTAACGCTAGAAGTATTTAAATTACCTAGACCAGTAATACTCGTTAACTTAGGCATACTCATAAACATTCCGGCAGTTGTATCAGTAGTAACACCAGACTTAATCTCAATAGATGTGACTGGAGAAGGATTAACTTTCGGATCTTGATACCACGGCCAATCACTAGAATTAACTGGACGTTTTAAACTAGCCTGCAAGTCAATCTTATGAGGATAAATTGTTAATTTGTTCTGTCTGTCCACATTCCACCAAGAATCATCTCGCACAAATGTTCGAGTGCTTGAGATAGTATTGTTGTTACTACACAATCCTATTACCTCAACTGAGTCATAGATATGTTCTGCATGATTATCATCTTGACCAGCTATATCTTCGCGCCATCTAGCAGGAATTAATCTTGGATCCTGATTAACAGTAATAAACTTATTGTTTTTCCCTAAAGTAATCTTATTTAGATTAGAACTATCGTTAAACATATCACCGGTATCTGTTACTTGACTCATGTCAAAATTGCTAATGTCCAAATTAGTTAATCCCGTATCATAAAACATACCATGCATGTTGACAGCATTAGCAGTATCTAATTTATTTAAATCGGTAATGGAAGTTACTTTACTCATATGAGCAAACATATTCTGCAAGGTCGTATTAGACGCAGTAGTAACGTCTCCCTTAAAGACTACCCCTGTTAAATTCGAAGCCTGTGAAGCCCATGGCCAAGTGGGAACACCATTATTTACATTATAATCAATTGTATGTTTATAAATAGATAATACATTATTATCAATGACCCACCAACTCTTATCCCAAACGTAGGTTTCAGCTGGATTAGGTGCACTAGAAGTTGGTACTTTGTTATACTTGTCAGTTAGATCTTTAGCAGCTAATACTTCACCCAGGGGATTATCGATGGTTCCACTGCCAACGGCTTGCCATTTTTCAGTATTATGACCTGTATTATGGTCAACAGTAGCTGAAGTCAATTTTGGATCAGTTGCAAAGTAAGTTTTCGCACCTAAGGTCAATTGTTGAAGATTTTTGTTGCTGCCAAACATATTGGAAGTGTTTGACACATGACTCATATCAAAACTACTAATGTCTAATGTTTTTAAATCGGTGCCATTATAGTCCTTTGGATTATTTGGATCTGGGTTTGGTGTATTTGGATGTATCTTATCACCGCCTTGGAACATATTACTCATATTTGTAACGTTAGAAGTCTTAAAGTTACTTAAATTAGGATTATCTAGGGCATAACAATACCTAAACATCCCAGACATATTAGTAACATTTTCAGTTTTTAACTGATCTAAATCGCTAAGACCTGCACCGGTTAAAGAAATATCTCCATAGAACATATCACTCATGTCCGTAACGCTAGAAGTATCTAAATTGCCTAGACCAGTAATACTCGTTAACTTAGGCATGCTCATAAACATCCCGGCAGTTGTATCAGTAGTAACACCAGGTTTAATCTCGATAGATGTGACTGGAGAAGGATTAGTTGCCGGATCTTGATACCATGGCCAATCAACTGACTTAACAGGACGATTTAGAATAGTTTGATATTTAATATTATGTGGATAAATTGTTAATTTATTATTGTCAATGTTCCACCAATCATTTTCCCAAGTATAAGTGTCCTTAGGACCAAACTGATTATCGTATAGTTTTTCTAGAGCGTTACTGGTATAAGTTTTTCCATCGCTCAAAGCACTCCAATTTTGAGCATGATTAAGTGAATCTGCGGGTGGTGTCGGAATCGCTGGACTTTCAAGAAATTTTGTCTTATCGCCTAACGTTAGTTCTTTTAATTGAGAATCCCTCGAAAACATATCTGTTGTTGCCGTATTAGTACTGGTTGTTCCATTACTCTTGCCATTGTCAGCGGCTTTAGACATATCTACAGTGCTCATATCTAAAGTTTGTAAACCTATACACTGTTTAAACATCTCAGTAAAATCAGTAACATTAGGTGTTTTTAGATCTTTTAAATCAAGTTGGGTTAAAGCATAATCAAATTGAAACATATTACTCATATCTTTAACCTGAGAAGTGTCCAGATTTTTTAATCCGTTTATTTGATTTAATTTGGTCATATACATGAACATTGCTGCGCAAGTGTTGATTTTAACACCCTCTTGAATATCAACCGTTTTAACTTTGCCTGTATCATTACTCCACGGCCAATCTCTATACGACGTAATATTAAGATCTATAGCATGCTTATAAATTGTCAATGTTCCGCTGTTATCCAGATTCCACCAATCATCATCTCTGATAAAAGTCCGTGTACCGGACAGAGACTTGCCATTACTATACAAACCGATTAATCCAGATTGAGATATAGATGAATCATAGAACTTATTTGCATGATTGTCGTCTTCACCAGTTATATCTTCGCGCCACTTAACAGGAATATCATTGTCAGTTTGGCCATAATTAGTATCTTTATAACTAGCAACTAAACCAGGATCTTTAGGAAAATAATTGTTGGCACCTAAAGTAAGTTGACTCAACTTATTAGTATTAGGATTAGTATCACTGCTAAGCATGGACGTTGTATCTTGAACACCCCTCATATCAAAGTGACTAATATCTAGACTAGTTAAACCAGTGCCCCAAAACATTGCCCGCGTGCTTCCTGGATGATCGACATGAAAATTATCTAAATTTTCAATCGTCTTCAATCCTGACATATGCGCAAACATATTCTGCAAACTCGCCCCTTTAGTATTAGTGACAACACCTTCAAATACAACTTTCTTAACACTACCAGCTGCATTGAGCCATGGCCATGGGGCAGCATTTGTTGAGCCATCGTAAGGATAATTAATAGTGTGGCTATAAATAGTCAAAGTACCACTATTGTCAAGATTCCACCACGTCTTAATCTTAGCTATTCCTTGCCCGGAAATATCATAATTATCGGTGGCAGTAATAGTCAAAGGCTGAGCATAGTTACTATCATCTGTTACTTTTTGGATATCATTCGGCAATTCTGCCTCAAAATTAATATCTGTTCCTGGGTTAGGGTTATCAAGCCGATTTGGCTGACTTGGAGATGATGACTTCAACTTTAAAGGAGCTGTGACCGAATTACCTTGATTATTTGTATAAGTAATCTTCATATCCAAGTAATTAGTATCTCCACTGTGTGTTAAAGCATCATTTACTGTACCCTTCAGGGTTTCTTTATCTCCAAAGACATCATTTACCTTAACGGTAGGAAGATCTGGATATTTAATCTTCTGATCATTAGCCGTGGCAGAGTTATTAACTTTTTTGTTGGTGCCTGCTACTTGATAAGAAGCAGTAGCTGTATTGTCCTTTGTTGCATAATTAAGAGTAAGCGGCAATTTTTCGGGAAACTTATTATCAACTGTTCTCACAAAACTACCCTTAATAACGAAATTATACACATGATTGTAAAAACCTTTATCGGCTAAGGCAGCAGTGGTAGCAGCAATGGTCAGCTTATTAGTACTATCGACTGTTGCTGTAAAGTAACTATTCTTCGATTTTCCATTTTCATCTGTAATAATAAGACTAGAGGAAACATCTACCGTTCCCGTTGGTTTGTCTGGCGGAGTCATTGTCCAATAAGGATCTAAATTATCAGTAATAGAATAAGAACTCAAATAACCTGCGCTTTTACTGGGCATTATTTGGAAAATAGTATACAGAGGACGCAATTTCCAGATATCATCCCCATTATTAGCTCCTCGAGGAGACAATTTAGGCACCTGAATCTGCTGTTGAACATTGTTTGCTTGCTTATTTGCTGGTGCTAAATTAGGAATCTCCCAACTTCTAGGAGAAAGCGTAGGAGTATATTCATTTTTGACTTGAATTGGACTTTGTATGCTTTTAGGCATCAACCCCTGAAGCTTTTTCTTGCTAGTATCATCTACACCTGACTTGTTAGGACCAGGAATCTCCACATCAACTAGTGATCCCATTTCAAATCCAGCCTTAACTTTATACCAACCAGCTTGGTTAAAACTATAACTTAATTGGCTTTTATTCTTAAAAGTTCCCGTAAATTTGACAGTATCTTTATCTTTGGTATTATTCTGCGCCGTCAATTCATATTCAGAAGTATTGTTGTTAAGGTCATAAATCTCACTAGCTGGATCACAATAAATAGCATTAAACATGTCTCTGCTTATATGAACATGTTTTACACTATTAACGTTAGCAAAGGTCAAATGCCCAGAGACATTAGCGGGAGAATGACTATCATGGGTCAAAAATTTCATCGTCACAGAAGCATTCATAAGATAAGCATCACCAATACCAGTAGTAGCCATTTCTACAAAACCAACCGGACTAATTGTAGCCCAGCTTTTAACGCCCAGAGTAGCAACAGTAACATCTGCATCAATGGCTTTCCCATTTACATCAAATCCCACATTAGTATATCGTAAAGTAATTGACATATTGCCAGTTGTATCAGTTGGTTTGATTTCAAATTCATTATCCACAATATCTGCTGGTTTGGGACCAGTTTTCTCCTTTGGATCCCCCGTAAAATTATTTTGATTGACATTATCATAATAATTACATCCACTATAGTCTATTACTTGAATGTCAGTCTGCGAACTAATAGTAGGTGAAAAAGCGTATTCACTGGACATTTGTGTGCCCTTAGCTCGGATATCTTTTAAATAAACATTCGCCGCTTTAGTTGGTATGGCAAATGCCATCAATAAGCAGGCAAATTCCACCACTAATAAGCCAACTCCGGCTATAAAACTAAACCTATGTGAACTAATTGTTTTCATTGACATGAATAGCAAACTCCCCCAAAATTTCTTCAGATTGAATTATCCTGTCAAACTTGTGAAAAAAAAATATGTAAAATGAGCATTACGCTTGACAGGTATCACTATACTTAATAATAGTTATTCTAACCTAAATTGTAAAGTTTATCTAAAGAAACTAATAATAGTTTACAATTTAAAAAATCCTATCAAGACAAATTATATCGTAT
>NZ_SCHP01000079.1 GCF_013607485.1 Bombilactobacillus bombi | reverse complement strand
ACAGCTCAAATTGTAAACGGCGCTCAAAATCTTGTTGTTGTTGATACTGCTTTTGAAGTATCTTCTGTTGACGTTGAACTAATTGTTGTACCCCGCGACGCGGATCATTTTGCAATTGCTCCCATAATTGAGATGAAAGTGGAACATTTTTGAGTTGTTCTTTTATTTGTTTAATGGTTAACTTAAATGCTTCAACTGTCAATTTCTTGTACCCAATCTAACGTATATTGCCCCCAAATACCCTTACGAAGATCTTGAATGAGCTTATTGGCACTGCGTTCATAATCATCAGCCATGTTAAATTGCTGACATAAATGTAAAAATAGTTCTTTATTATTTTCTTGAAGATCCGTGGTCGTTAAATGATAAGCTGCTTGTAAAAGTTGTGGATAATGCTTTTGAAAAAAATCTAAAGCAAAAAGCGCGATGTCAGTTTGTGGAACTAAACTATCTTTTATAGCTCCACTAAGAGCAAGCTTAATTCCAACTGTTTCATCATCAATTTTTGGCCACAAAACTCCCGGAGTGTCTAATAACTCAATATGTGACTTTGTTTTAATCCAGTTTTGATTTTTAGTTACACCAGGTCGATTACCAGTAACTGCAATATTTTTCCCTGCTAATTTATTTAAGACAGTAGATTTACCGACATTGGGAATGCCAATGCACATCGCCCGGATAGTATAATTTTGGACACCACTTTGCTGAAACTTTTTTAATTTAGCAGCCATTAACTGATTAATTTTTTGAATAATTATCTGTAAATGCTGCGTATGTTGGGCATCAATGGCCACAGACGCCACTTGAGGATTTTGAAAATATTGCTGCCATTTCTTAGTTTGGCTGGCATCAGCCAAATCTTTTTTATTTAAAATAATTAGTCGCTTCTTGTTTTGAATTAGCTGATCTAAGACTGGATTAGCGGAAGAAAGCGGTAGTCGGGCATCACGAATTTCCAAAACGACATCGACTAGCTTCAGACGATCTTGAATTTGATTTTTTGCTTTATTCATATGCCCAGGATACCATTGAATTATTGTCATTATTTGTCTCCTTTCTGTTTGGTTAAAAGTGTTACTGCCTGTTGCACCATAGTATCATTGTTTTGAAAATGAACCAATAGATTTTGTGTCAAAACTTGTCGGGTTAAAAGATCTAATTGCCCCGTTACTGGTAATTGCTGCTGTTGCTGCAAGGAGCTTAAAGACTGAGCAGTAGCCTCATCAAGGTGACCTGTAACTTCTAGTGAAAATCCCAAAACTTGCAAAATCTTTTGTGCTGTTAAAACATCATTAGCTGTAGAACCAGATGTCAAAGTCTGCTGACTAGAAAAACTAGGTAATTCTAAGTAATCAGGATAAGTTACCCGATAAGTAGGCTTTAAACCATGGTGATTAAGCCAATGCCCTGAAGGTGTCAGCCATTTAGCCGTGGTAAGTTTCATTTTGTCCGCTGTTGTAACCGAATTAAGTGTCTGAACTACTCCCTTTCCAAATGAACGTTCACCAACTAAAGGAATTTGTCCAGATTCATTCAACGCAGCAGCAAATATTTCGGCGGCACTAGCACTTTGGGTATCTATTAAGACAACTACTGGTAATTTAACTTTATAATTATTCAAATATTGGGCACTAGAGCGATAAGTAATATCTTTTTGCTGACGTGCTGATAAAGTGACAATTCTTTGCTGATTTTTTAAAAACATACTAGCACTAGCAACAGCTTGATCCATAACACCACCAGGATTATTGCGAACATCAATTATCAGACTTCGAGCTCCTTGACGTTTTAAGGCTTGAACTTCTTTCTTTAATTCTTGAGCTGTATTTTCAGAAAATTGAGTAATTGTGATTTTACCAATAGTTTTTTTATTTGCCAATAATTCACCTGTAACAGTAGCAATTTGTAACGGCCGGCGGCGCAAATTAACCATTAATTTTTGAGAACCCCGTTGAATTTGCAACTGTATTTTCGTATTAGTTTTTCCGCGTGTTAAAGACGAGGCTTGGGCAACTGTTAAATTTTTAGTTACATGCTTATTTATCTTTAGGATTATATCCTGTTTTTTTAAATGCGCCAAAGCAGCAGGCGAATGTGGCATTATGGCAACAATTCTTACACCTTGAATGTCTTTAGTAATAGTGGCTCCAATTCCGGAAATTTTTCCGCTTAAATCTTTACTAAATTCCGCTTGGCGACTTCCAGTTAAAAGCTCTGAATAAGGATCATCCAAAGAATCAATCATCCCTTTAATTGCACCATTTATTAATTTTTTCGAAGTTACCGGCTTATAATAATTTTGATTGATATTTTCATATACTTCTTGAACTTTTCTTAATTCCGGATTCATCAACGGCGAATGGTTCAACATCCAAGCTACAAAAATAAAGGTTAGCGCACATCCACAAATCAAGCCGCTAACCAAGGCAATAATTATATTTTTCCAAGATTTCATAATTTTCCTGCTCAATGAATTCGATTTTGCGAATCCTGATAATGACGGAAGGCCACATCAAAAATATCCATATTAGGTAAATATGAGCCATTCAATTCTAAATAATTAGAAAGCTCATCATAACTTTGAGATTGTTTGGGAAAAGTTGAATCAAAAAAAGCTGATTCTGCAAAATGAGCAATTGGATCAGAACTATTGGGATTTCTTTGGGTCATTAAATATTCATAAAAAGTTTTTCCCATCAAATAATACCTTCTTACATTTTTGTCGAATAAACTTTAACGACGATACGATCACGGCGTAAGTCTAATTGATCTACTTTAAAATAGTAACCTTGCTGGCTCTGATGTGCAGGCAAATTAATGTTAATTAGGCGCTGATGACTATTAATTTTGACCCAGTTAGGAAAATGATAATTATGGTCAATATAAAACATCACAAATTCCAAGGGTATACCTAATTTGCCAACCTTCAAATGTTCAGCGCGCAATTGAATACCACCATTAGCCATTGCATAGGGATTGGTTTGTAAAGTGAAGTTAATAGTTGAACCTAAAAAGTCAGCACTCCCTAACAAATTAACATGCTTGTCGATAGTAAGATGATACTTAATATCATTATTATTAAGATATTCTTTAATATAATGATTGGCTAATCGTTGAGTTTGACTTTTTGTAAGTTCGACCTGAAAAATGGCGGGGCGAGATTTAACTTGAGTAGTGGAATTATCATTAGTCCAACTAGTATTAGCGTCTGTATGGGTCACTTGATAGCCGACAAAGGCTACTCCTAAAACAATTATCGCTAATAAAGTTAAAAAAGCAATTTTCCAAAAATTAATTCCTCTTTTTGATGCTTTTGAACGTTGCATCTTAATGCCTCCACTCATTTTTTGTAACTTGTAATTTTTTCCACAGTTGATTAGTCATCAATTGATAACCCTTTTGATTCGGATGAAAATAATCTTTTGTATATAAGAACGGATTTGTGGTTTCTTGAGTTTTTTTAGAATATTGTAATTTCTTAGGTTGGGCCAAAGAACTAATATCCACAAAATGAACACGAACATGATCTTGCGTAATTTTAAGGGTATTTTTATTCCAGCCAGCAATAGCCTTTTTCATTCCCGGAACTTTTTTAAAGTAAATCTCGTAAGGATTATAAATACCATAAATATATATCGGCACATTCTGATTCAAAGAACGAACTTCTTTAATCAAATTTACCATATTAGATGTATAACGTTCTTGATAAATTTGTAATTGTGTTTGTGAAAGCTTCAAACCACGCGCCCGTAAAGCATGCATTACATCATTACCTCCAGCAGTTACGACAATAATGCGACTTTTTTTAATTGCCCCACGTAGTTTCTTCTTAGTTTGGACACGATGTAAAATCTGCCCACTAGTTTCACCACTAATTCCAAAATTAGCAACTGTTACTGTTCGTTTAGTGGCTTTTTGTAGAGGCTTTTTTATTAAATTACTATATCCGCCCCGATGTGTGGGATCACCAACTCCATAAGTTAAAGAATCACCT
>NZ_SCHP01000078.1 GCF_013607485.1 Bombilactobacillus bombi | reverse complement strand
GTTTTAAAGGTCGATTATTGCTTCTAACACTTGATCGGCAGTTACTTGTTTAAAGTCAGTTTTCTTAGGAAAGAACCAGCGCAGCTTGCGGTAAAGTACTCATTGCTGCCCCGTTCCCAAGGTGAATAAGGATGACAGAAATAAGCAGTTAAGCCATAACGCTGCATAAAGCTCGCAAAAGACTGGGCCGTACGATCTTGCTTTCAAAGCCCAAAGTAAGCGACTGCTGCATTCGACAAACGTCACTAAACAAGCCTTACTTTGCCTATGACTGGATAAAATCGTATCGACTTCCAAATGACCAAACTTTGTCCGCTGATTGACCGGTGCAGTCCGTTGCTCAATACTGGTGCCGGTTTGATATTGTCCACGCCTTTCTTGGCTGTGCTGACAACGCCGATTACGGTCGGGCAAGTCCCGAAGCTCAAAAGCCAATTGTCCCTGATTCAACCAGTTATAAATTGAAGCTGTCGCTAACTTAAATTTAGCGGCAATCGTTTCCGGCCACAGTTCCTTCTTTTTTGATCGGTATCTTGTTGGGCCAAGAGGGGAGCATATGTCTGCACCCGTTGTAATTCTGTACAGATAGTGGATTTACTACGCCCACTGCAGTAGCGATTTGTTGCTGCGTTTTACCTTGTTGGTGTAAAAGAGCTCGCTCCCCGGTCAAACTGTATTAAAGTAATAGTGCTCAAAGTATTCCTGCTTTCATGGTTTGTTGTCGTAACTACCATTGTAAAGGAATTACTTTGGGTTTTTTAGATTAAGGCTGTTCGGATTAATTATAGAATCTGCGATAACTTTAAAATTTTATGTGGCTAGAATCAACAATATTAAGATCTACCTAAACAAAAGTTTAAAAATTTTCTTTAATAAAAATAGTATAATGGCTAAACTTAAATATATTAGTTCCATTATTAAATTATTACCTGTTAATGGTAATAACTTAGTTGCTCCATTTAAATAGATAAAACAAAACATAACCAACAAAAAAATAAATGGACGATTACTTTTTGTCAAAAATCCTAAAAATTGTGCCAAGCTGCAAAGAAATACGGCAAAGCAAACTAAAATAACCAATGAACTAAGTGACTTTGTCATTAAAGGCAATAGCAACACTAATGTAAATAGTAATCCACTCACATATTCTGATATCTGCTGTCTTTTTTGACCAAATGAAATAGTCTTTAACCAATCAAAAAAGCCAGATTTAGTCGCTTGTGCTCCTAAATTGCTTAAAAATGGTAACTCCATTAACAAAAACAATGGAAAAATAATTTGTTGTACAAAAGGAAAAGAACTAAACCAAGCTACAATCCATAAAATTAATAAAGCTAATTTATTAAATAAGGATAGGGTTCTCCATAGTTGTAAAAAAGTAGCACTTAATAAAGGTAACCAATGTACAGATTCGCTAATAACTGGCTGCCATTCTGGAACATCTTTATCTTTATCTTTGCTACTCGATTTATTTTTTGTAGAACGTAATTTGCCTTTAAAGCTCTTTCGATTATTTAAAAAAACATTATTTCGATAATGATGAGGAGAAAAGAACCACGCAGCTAGAAGTATCAATACTATACAGATTAATAATTGATAAAAGAAAATGTTAAAATCCTGTTTATTAAAATAAATAGGTGAAAAAACCAATTCTTTACTGCCAGTTTGATGTATACTACCACCACTTAACAACATCGTTTGTCCTAAGTAATGGCCTGAAGTTTTAACACTAGTATCTTCGATCATCTTAAATAGATAACCACTACCAGATGGATTAACTATTCTTAAAAAAGGAACATTATAATAAGTAGCACTAAATATGTAATCTAAAAGAAAGAAAAAGCTTACTAGAATAGTTCCTAAAAATCCCCTTAGAATAGGGGTTACTTCTGTAAAAATAGATATTGCTGAAATAATAAATATTCCAGGAATTAAAGTTGAAAATGGTGTAAAAAATTGAGCAGCGCTAATATACTTTCCTGGAAATTGTAAAAGTACCATAAAAAATGTGCCCACTATTATTACAATCCACAATATAAATAATAAAAGACAGTTTGATATAAACTTTCCTAATATATAATTTAGTTTAGAAAATTGTATTGTACTCATTAATTCATAAACTTGATTTTGTTTATCAATTTCTAATGCATTTTTCAGAAAAATATAACCTACTATTGGAAGAAAAAAGCCTAACACTAAAACTACACTGACCGGAATCCAAGTTGGATTACTAGCTTGCTTATACATACTAGGATCCAAAGTAAAAACCTTAATCGGTCCATTAACCCGCGGATAACCTATTACTCCTGAAACTAACGCTAAAATCATTAATGCCAAGTATGATATTTTACGACTGCGCTCTAAAAAGTCAGCTCTTAAAATTCTGTACAAATTAATCGCCACCTTCCAGAATAGCCAAACTAGCATCTTCCAGGCGTGGCATTACATTAATAGCGGTCACATTGGGTGCACTTTTAGATATAACCCTGACATGTATACCATCGGCTGCTTGACTTATCGAACTCACATTTTCTAAATTTTTAGGTACTTCATTAGAAGGCAGAATATACTCCCATACAGAATTGCTAACCTTTTGCAATAGTTGTGCTGGCGAACCAGTATATAAGACATTTCCTGATTTCAAAACAACTAAATTTGTTGCCACAGCTTCAATATCAGAAATAATATGGGTAGATAAAATTACAATTCGATTGATGGCCATTTCAGATAAGACATTACGAATAGTTACTCTTTCCATCGGATCTAATCCAGCAGTTGGCTCATCTACAATTATTATTTTAGGATCACCCAATAAAGTTGCTGCAATCCCTACTCTTTGTCTCATCCCTCCAGAAAATTCAGATAAGCGTTTTTTACCAACATTGTCCAGGTGAAACTTGAATAATAGGCTTTCGATCTGCTTTTTGCTTTTTCTGCCAGATAATCCTTTTAATGCTGCAATATACTGTAAATAATCTACAGCTGATAAATGTGGATAATATGGTACCTGTTGCGGTAAATAGCCCAAAGAATTACGCATTATTTGAGGATTTTTAATGATATCCTCACCATTTAAATATATTTCTCCACTTTTTGGTTTCAAAATCGTGGCAATAACACGTAATAAGGTAGACTTTCCAGCTCCATTAGGGCCAATTAAGCCGATTAAACCACCAGAGTTTAAAACAATATTAATATTATTTAAAATTGTTTTATTTCCAAAATTCAAATATAAATTCTTAATTTTTAATTCCATCTATCATTTCTCCAATAAATATTGCTCACATATTTTCACCTAGAACTTATGATTAATCTTAACACTTAATTTTAAATACCAAAAAAACCAGAGTAAAATTGCTCTAGTTTTTTCATAACTTTAAAATTTTAATTCAATTTAAGCCCTTATTGGCAAAGCGCCAAAGGTAAAGCAAACACCATAACCAAGCCCCTATTTGAGCTGTGTTAGAAAGATAGACATATTCTTGATGTTGCAGTATAGGATAATTAAATATCACAAGTAAGTTATTAATAGCAATTACCAAAAACCACGGGCTAATTGCCCAAAACAATGCTTTTAGGATTTTATCGCCCCAAATTATTAGACTTAATGGCAATAACAGTATCATCATATTTAAGCTAATTTTCATAGGTAAAGAAAGATTAAAGCTCAAAAATGGTACTTGTATTAATTGAATACCAATAAAAACTGTTAGAATAACTATTGCCATTAGCCAGCTCAATATCCATTTTATGATTCGAGAATTTAAAATCTGCCAATAAATACTGTAATGAATAAGCTTAAAAATTATATTTATTAAAACAAATATCCATAAACCATTCAAAATAAAGGGCGTCACATTAAATGGCTGGTGAGGATTACTTAATTGAGTCAGAAGTGTCCAAAGACAGCTGGTGATAAAAATTTTAGCAAAAATTTGCCAACGCTGTTTCCAACTAATCTTGGAAAAATTTGCCACAATCTCTTGCGCCGCTAAAGCTGGTTGTTGCCCAAAATATTCTGAAGCAGTCAAGCCATCATCTTGTGCTGCAATAATATCT
>NZ_SCHP01000077.1 GCF_013607485.1 Bombilactobacillus bombi | reverse complement strand
CTAACTGATTATTTCAGTAAGAAACAAACTGTCATTCAAGCATGGCAGGCAAACAATGTTTCTGAATTTCTTACATTGCTATTTTTGATGAGTTTTGTTCTGTTATTAGCAACAATGTTTAATAATTCTACGCCAGCATTGATTGCAGGTATAATTGTCTATTTCGCAGCTTCAATTTTTAGCCAATTGATGTATATGTTATTAGACAAATTTCAATGGCTTAAGTGGTTGCCCATTAACATGATGAATCTTGGTTCACAATTGGTAGATTACCATTTAGAAAAATTTACCCATTTAACTTTATTATCTATTTCCATAGGTTATGTTATTTATTTGACTATCTTCTTAATATTAGGGATTATAATTTTTCGCAGAAAGAATAGTTAATATGATAATTCGGCTGCAAATATAATAACCAATAATTCTTAATAATAATCATATATATTTCATCCAACAAATAATTACCTCACAGTTAATCATTAAATACTGCTAGGTAGGCCTTATTTAGATATTTTCATAGATTATGAGAATCAAAAAAGTACTTTGCAAAAATTTAAGCACAATTTCAAAGTAATTTTTTATTTATTTAACCATATTAAATAATCCACAAGTTTTACTTGTGGGGGTCAGAGGAGCTTTAGATAGAAAAACTTCCTTTCGATATAATATTTTGTACTGTCAAAAAACGATAATAGCTTAGCACATACCCGCTGAATGGGTATTTAAAGGGAAAAAGTGCCGTCATAATTCATTAACGGCATGCTAATCTGAAATACAAATATGGCAATCGCAGTTTTTGGGATGGAGGATATTATGACAGTACTGTTGGGTTAAATTGAAAAATATATTCGGGAACAATAAGCAGCAGATTGCTTACAAGATACAATTAGTAAAAGATAGTACGTTGACCTAGTTTCCAATATTAAACCATAAAAATAATGATAATAGTCGCGGTTGGTAGATTTTTGTTGGGTCCCTTAGAGAGGGCCTTTTGTGTGGGGCAAGCCCTTCTAGGGCTAATAAAAAGCCACCAGTATAGCTGGTGGCTGATTACTTATTAAGGGTTGGATTTTGTTTTAACCCAATTATTTATATTTAGAATGATACTATAATTAACTGATTTTTTTAGTGATTAAATCAATTCAAGCTTCTTCCAATTTCAACTTTTGTCATGATACTGCCTGTTGTACTTTCGGGAAAGTGTAACTGAGTATATTAATTTGTAAATAAAAGTTTTTATTTTCTAAACTTGTTAAAATTATAATTAATTTTTCCAAACCATTGTTTTTAGTCCAGCTATAACTTCATCTGCCATTTCTTTAGGAGTATGTGTATCTTCAAGTCCCCAATTAATAAATATATTCCATAATCCGCCTACAGCAAATTCTGTAATTACTGCAATTTGTTTAGAATTCAACTCTTTATCATGCCATGGTAAAGAGCTTTTTTTGTAGTTATTTGCAACTTGTTCATTATAAACTCTTAAGGAATCAATCAATAAATTTTGCTTTTGAAAAGCTTGGAGTGGCTTACGATATTGATCCCAGAAAACAAAAAATTCCAGTATAAGATCAGAAAATGAATTAAATTTTTTAGTTTGAATATCATGAAAATATTTTTCAAATAATTGTAAAAAATATTTTTCGAGAAGATCATCTTTAGATTTGAAAAAGCGGTAAAAAGTTCTTCTTGATAACTGTGCATTTTCCATAATCATAGAAATTGAAATATCTTTATAATTGGTATCTTTTACTAATTCAGCGAAAGATTCAAAAATCCATTTTTTAGTTTGATTAGTCATTCTTTGTGACACTTCTTATACCCCCACATATAATCGATTTCTGTGACAATTATTAAATTTTGCTTCTACTTATTGTTATATTTTATCTATCTTATTATACTATACTTAAATTGTCACATCTGTGCATTATTTGCATTAGTGAGAAAATATAAATTGATTAAGGAGAGAAACAATGTCAAGAAAAAAGGCATTAATTATTATAATAATGGCAGTCGGAACATTTTTTTGTATGCTTGATACAACTATTATGACCATAGTATTACCAGAAATTCAAAGTGGATTAAATGTAAGTCTCGATTCATTATCATGGGCAGTAAATTTATATACAATTATTTTTGCTACTTTAACAATTTTATTCAGTAGATTAGCGGAAATAAGAGGTAAAAATAAATATTTTATAATCGGTTTAATTTTATTTACTGTTGGTTCTATACTCAGTGGAATGTCTAATAATTTATCATTTTTATTATTTGGAAGAGTTGTTCAAAGCTTTGGTGCTGCTACAATCTTGCCTTTAGCCATGACGATTTCTTTAGCACAAGTAACTGTCGAAGAACGTAATAAGATTGTGGCACTTTTAGGAGGAGCACAGGGATTTGCTGCTGCTTTAGGACCAACTATTGGTGGTATGATTGCTCAATATTATGGCTGGCGTTGGGTTTTTTATATTAATGTTCCATTTCTTTTACTAACAATTATTGTTGCACCATTTGTTCTGCCGATAAAGCAAGAAACTAAGTTATCAGAAAAAATCGATCTTTTGGGATCTATATTATCTATGGTAATGTTATTTTCTTTAACGCTAACTCTAATTAAGGGTAATAGCTGGGGCTGGTCATCATCAACAATAATAGGGCTAATTTTAACCGCTATTGTTTCTTTTATTTTATTTATCATAACCGAACTCAAGGTTAGTGAACCCATGATTAATTTAACACTATTTAAAAGTCGCAATTTTAATGGTGCTTCATTGAGCTTAATTCTATGTAATTTTTTTCTTGGTGGCTTTGCGATAACGATGCCGACATTTTTAGTGAAAACTCAAAGTAAAAGTGAGTTGCATGCAGCTTTGTTAATGACTCCATACTAAATTTCGGTATTTATTTTTGTAATTTTAGCTTCATTACTGATGAAAAAAATTAAGACTAGATATCTAGTTTTACTAGGTTTTGCCTTTTTGGGGTTGAGTTATTATGTGTTAGGTAATATGCAAACTGACATTAATATTAATTCTTTAATAACTGCAGATGTTTTACTAGGTTTAGGTTATGGAATTATCGCAGGCCCAGCTAATGTTATGGCAGCAGCTGATTTTAAAGGGAAATTGCTTACGGCTTCACAAAGTGTAGCTAATGTTTTAAGACAGATTGGGCTTGTTTTAGCAACAGCAATTTTTGTTTCGCTATTAACTACCAATGTAAATAATGCCAAAGATAATATTAGTAATTATGCTTCTACTCAAATAAATAATTCAAGTTTACCTAATAGTTTTAAGGATAAAGCTATAGATAAAATACAGCATACACTTAAAACTTCCAGCAATACTACAATTTCTACAAATAAAATTAAGCCTAAAAAAATCTCATTAAGCAATAATCAGCTAAACATTAAAGCTCACCAACAAGTAGAGGTAGCTCTTCAAAAGCAAGGACCTCTGCCACCCAAGGTTAAACAAGCTTTATATCCTAAAATGATGAAAATTGCTAAAAATAAAATTAAACAAAAAGTTCAACAAACTAATCAAGAAATTGAAAGTTTGACAAGTAAGATAAAACATCATGCCAAAGAACAGCTTGTAGATGCATTTTTACAAATATATCGTGTTATGATGCCAATCGCATTGATTTCAATGTTATCTGGTTTGTTATTTAAAAATACAAAACAGAAGCTTTAGCCTAAAAATGTGCAACTGTTTTGTTAATAATAAAATAATTGTTTGAAAAATATTTTAAGGAGATTCAATAATGGAATGTGGAATTGTGTCTTATGGTGTTAAAGTGC
Organism: Bombilactobacillus bombi; assembly: GCF_013607485.1. Classification (GTDB taxonomy): domain Bacteria; phylum Bacillota; class Bacilli; order Lactobacillales; family Lactobacillaceae; genus Bombilactobacillus; species Bombilactobacillus bombi_A. The sequence goes on along the minus strand of NZ_SCHP01000077.1, from coordinate 358 downwards.
CATATTTGAGATTACCCATTGAAGAGACTATTAATTGTTGGAAAAATTCTAGTGTAGAAATGATTAGAAATGTTATTGGTGTTAATTACCGTTCAGTATTATCTAGCGATGAAGATGTTTTAACTTTATCTGCGGATGCAGTGAATATGTGTATAAATCAATCAGATAATGTCTTTCTTAGCTAATAAATGTAATTATGTATAAATACAAATGTAAGAATATAAATTTTATAAAACTATTTTAGACAAGGGAAGATATTAAAATGATATATTGGGATTCGCTATTTTTTCTAGGTTTATTTATGATTCATGATTTTGAAGAAATTATATATGGTCATCATTGGTTTACTATAAATATT
>NZ_SCHP01000076.1 GCF_013607485.1 Bombilactobacillus bombi | reverse complement strand
CCTAAGCATCAGCCAGCTCAAGAACCACCTTCTAAACCGGTGGCTGTAACCCATGATTTTACCGAACCAGCTGTACCTGACACCTCGGAAAAATCGATGCCGGCAGGTGGAGATGATGATTTTCAAATTGAAGGTCCACACCCAACTAAACCCACACCAGTAGCCAAGCCTACGGGGGCAACCCCAACAGTAGTTCCAGCTGATGAAGGGGATTATCAACTTCCCAGTGTGGATTTGTTGACGCAAATGCCCGAAACTGATCAATCAGCAGAATACCATTTAATTGATGTAAATCGAAAAAAGTTAAAACAGACATTAGATAGTTTTGGCGTCCAAGTTGAAGTTAAAAAGGCAACTTTGGGCCCGACGGTTACTAAATATGAAGTACAGCCTGCAGTAGGGGTAAAAGTCAGCAAAATTGTTAATTTAGCTGACGATTTGGCTTTGGCCTTAGCCGCTAAAGATATTCGTATTGAAGCGCCTATTCCTGGTAAGCCTTATGTGGGAATTGAAGTTCCTAATCAACATTCTTCAGTAGTCTCTTTTCGAGATGTGGTGGAACATGAACCAGATCATGCTGGACACATTTTATCAGTGCCGCTGGGTAAAGATGTTTATGGACAAATAGCTATGTGTGATTTGACAAAGTTGCCGCATTTATTAATTGCGGGATCAACTGGTAGTGGTAAATCCGTCGCTATTAATACAATTATTACCGGGATTTTGATGCAGGCACGGCCGTCGGAAGTTAAGTTGATTTTAATTGATCCCAAAATGGTCGAATTGAGTGTTTATAATGGGGTTCCACATTTATTAATTCCGGTGGTAACGGAAGCTAAACGGGCTACCGGCGCTCTGCAAAAGGCAGTGGCTGAGATGGAACGGCGTTACAAGCTGTTTGAACAGACAGGTCATCGTAAAATTGAAGAATATAATCAAGCAGTAGAAGCAAATAACCAAAATCATGAACAACCAGCTTTAGAAAAATTACCTTATATTGTGATTATTGTGGATGAGTTATCTGATTTGATGATGGCTGCAGGCCATGATGTAGAAGTTTCAATTGTAAGGTTAGCCCAAAAGGCACGTGCAGCGGGGATGCACTTAGTTATTGCTACTCAACGGCCTTCTGTGGATGTTATTACCGGCTTGATTAAAGCTAATGTTCCTTCGAGAATGGCTTTTGCAGTGTCCAGTAATGTTGATTCACGGACAATTTTAGATGCTCCCGGTGCGGAGAAACTTTTGGGCCGGGGAGATATGTTATTTGAGCCGATTGGTCAATCTAAGCCTTTACGAATTCAAGGAGCATATATCTCTTCTGAGGATGTGGAACGAGTAGTTAAATTTGTGAGTGAGCAACAGTCGGTTCACTATGATGAAAAAATGATTCCGGCCGATCCTAACAGCAAAGAAGCGCAAAATGATGAACCTGATGATGAATATTGGCAGCCGGCTATCGATTTAGTAGCCCACGAGCAAAAGGCAAGTGTCTCGATGCTGCAGCGGCGCTTTCAGATTGGATATAATCGAGCTGCTCGGCTTGTGGATTATATGGAAGAGCGGGGGATTGTTGGACCTGCGCGCGGGGCTAAACCGCGAAAAGTGTTAATTAAACGTCCAGGAGAAGATGAACATACCGATGAATAATATTCAAACTTATTCCTTAGATTCAGGAATCGAGATTTGGTGGCTGCCAACTACTAAATTTCATGTTGCACGCTTAGAGTGTAATTTAATTACTACGCAAAAAGCTGCCACCACTACTACCCGGCGCTTATTGGCTAACTTGTTGCAGCGCTCAAGTTCGCGTTGGCCGACGGCTTCACTTTTGGCGCGTGAACTATCATCCTTATACGGCGCAGAATTAACGGCAAAAACGACCTTTTTTCAAAATTTAAATATTTTATCTTTAGCTTTGAGTGCTCCCGTTGACTATCAAGGAGAAAGAATTTTTGTGGCTGCACAATCTTTATTATGGGAATGTTTAACACGTCCCAATTTGAATGAGGATAAGTCAGCATTTGACTCACTAGCTTTTCAATTAGAACAAACTAATTTAACTAATGCCTATGCTAGTATTAACGACAATTATGCTTTACAAACATCATTAGCCTTAAGAAAGATACTTTACCAGAGTAACCCCAACTTAGCTCTGCCAGAGTTCGGCACTGCCCAACAGTTGCAAGAACTATCACCAGCAACAATTTATCAATACTATCAAGAGTTATTATCGACTAATCGATTGGTTATTACTATTGTGGGTAATTTAGATGAAGCGGTGATTTTGCAACTCCAGAAGCACTTGACTGCTATAACCCGACATTATCACGCTGTCAATTTACAGACACACAATTTAATTGCCTTGCCCCAACAGTTGGTGGTTCAAGAACGTGTTGAAGCTATTCAACAGAGTCAAATGGCTTTAGCGTACCAAGTGGCTGGTACCAAGCCAGTTTTACAAGTCTTGAATATGATGTTGGGTGGCGATGACCAATCCCTTTTATTCCAACAAGTTCGCGAAGATCAAGGCTTGGCTTATTCAATTTATAGTAATGTTAATCCTTACCAAGGTTATCTCACAATTCAAGCCGGCGTTGATGCTAGTCAAATTGATAAAGTAGAAGCAATAGTTGCCCAACAAATTAATAATTTGGCTGAACAAGATTTAACAGAATTGTTGAAGCATGCGCAATTGGCTTTAATTAACCATCGTTTAGAGTTAGCCGATAATATTGTGACTCCTGCTAATCAACTTTTAATTACTGCACTTAATACGCAAGCAGTGCTCAATGATGAGCAATATATTGAGTCTATTAAAAAGGTGGATCTATCAGCAATTCAAAAGACAGCTCAACAAATGCAAAAAATTGCCTGTTATCGTTTACGCGGCTGCCCACCAAATATGTAGGAGTTTAAAGGATGAATAATTTAGAAGTTATTGATATTACTAAGAAATTGAATTTTCCAGTACGTGCTTTAATTAATCCGCAATTTAACCAAACCTATGCCATTGCCATGGTAGATTTTGGCGCAGTAGATACCTTTAATAAGGTACCCGCTGGAGCAGCTCATTTTTTAGAACACAAGCTGTTTGCCAAGCCCCAATTTGACAGTAGCCAGCGTTTTGCTCAGTATGGCGCGGAGTCAAATGCTTTTACCAGCTATACCAAAACGGCCTATTTATTTAAAAGTATTGGCCATGTCCAGGAAAATATTGCAACTTTATTAGACTTAATCAGTCGGCCTTTTTTTACGTTAGAAAATGTTCACCGAGAACAAGAAATTATTGCTCAAGAAATTAATATGTATGCCGATATGCCGGACTGGTTTTTGGAGCAAACAACTTTAAAGAGCTTGTTTAATCAGGATCCGATTGCCCAAGATATTGCCGGCAGTATAGAATCTATTAGTAAGATTACACCGGAATTATTAACAGACATCTATCAAGAATATTATGTGCCGGCCAATCTACGCCTATATTTAGCTGGTAAAGTGGATGCTACGTTGTTAGAACAATACTTAGATAACCTTATTACTACCAATAATGATTTGCAGACACTAATTCAGCGACACCAAAAACCGAAAGTACGGCTCGCACCCGAATTAGCTCCTATCAGGCCGCAACAGGTGATTCACTTTAAGACACATCGTGCCCACTTAATGGTTGGTATCAGAATTACGACGTCTCCAAAGAATTTATCAGCAATGATTTTACTGCAAAATCAATTAGATTTATTATTGGAATTAGTTTTTGGAGAAATGTCAGAATTTCATCAAAAATTAACCAATGATGGTTTGATTGATGATTCTTTTGGGTATAATGTAATAGTGGAACGCGGATATGCTTTTGCCTTGATTAGCTGTGAAACTGATGATCCGACAAGATTAGTTCAAGTTTTAGAAGATTATTTGTTGGCAGGTAAGTACCAAAGTGAATTAAGCTCGGCTAATATGGCAGTTATTCAGCGTGATAGCATTGGTTCTTATATCTTTGCTCAAGATTATTTAGATAATTTGGCAACTGAAGCTGCCGAATTAGATTTTTATGGCGTGAAGATTAATCAAGTGCCGCATTTACTAGATAATTTGCAAGTTGAAGAGTTAAGAACCTTAGCCCAAAGCGTTTTTAAAGGGACTAATCTTACCAAAACAATTATGTATCCGGAGTAAACAAATGAAATGGGCATTAATTTTAGGCGCT
>NZ_SCHP01000075.1 GCF_013607485.1 Bombilactobacillus bombi | reverse complement strand
CGTTAGTATTTGTCTAACAATTATGAGGCACTTCAAACTGCGCTGGTTCTTTCCTAAGAAAACTGACTTTAAACAAGTAACTGCCGATCAAGTGTTGGCAGCACTTGAACTGATTAATAATCGACCTTTAAAACTGCACAATTATCGGACTGCCATTGAAGCTTTTAGAGCTTGTTCAGATTAAACTTGTAATCTGCCTTAATCAATAATCTTATATAGTTTAATTTAGATAATCTGCAATATACAAATTGCAGATGCTCTTCTTAATTCTTTTGAAGTTAAAGCTACTAAGAGTATCAAGTCGATGTCATTACACATCTTGTTTTTTATTCGTCATTATAATTTAATTTAGCATTTATTTTTGAAAAATCAGAATTATAATAATTAACAGTATATTTTGAGTCTTTTCTGATGTCAGGCTGCTTGATAGTCATTTTTACGGATGTTTTGAAGTTCGGCTTAAATAGTGAGCTTACGTCAGATTTAACGACAAATACTATAAAATATTCGCCTTTATGAGCTAATTTTTTAACCCATATTGATTTAACGTCAAAATCATCCCAATTTTTCTTTCCGTCCTCAAGCTCTACTGCTGATTTTCCAAAGTCAATAAAAGCATTCTCTTGTTTTTGATTTGTTTTATCAACCCTATTACTAATTAGTACCTCTGATTTTGTGGAATTAAATGCTGGTAGCAGATATTGTTTTGTAACTTGTAATTGCTTAAACATCACAATGCCAGCGATCAAAAAAATCATAGCAACCATAATCAGCGTAAAAAGGGTAGTCTTATTTTTGTATATATTCACAATCACTCCTCCAATAATATAGGATACTTCTTGAAAGTTAACAAATTCAAACTACTTTTTACTATTTAACTTTACCAATTATTCGAACATCTGCCAAATCATCATTGGATAAATATGAGGAATTGACTGTACCAAGCTGTAAAATGGTTAATAGTATAAACTTTGGTTGTTTTAATAGCCTATTTGAGGTAAATTTTTTAAGAGGACTGATTAAAATGCAAACACTAGTGATCGTTTCCCATCCAGACGTGGATAATTCTTCAACGCAACAATTTTTACAGCAGGGCGCACATTTAGTTCAAGCCAAGTGGCACTACTTAGATAAATTGGAGACGTATAATGTGGTACAAGAGCGGCAACTATTATTAAATTCACAAAGGATAATCTTTCAGTTTCCACTTTATTGGTATACTTCTCCAGCTTCTTTAGCAAAATGGCTAGCTCAGGTTTTGTCTACTAAGTTTTTGGATAATTTGGAGGACAAGGAATTGGGACTGGCAGTAAGTACGGGTTTACCTGCTAAAGATTTCCAGGCTGGGGGAAAAATCGGATATCATTTAGATCAAATTTTGACCCCCTATCAAGCTTTAGCACAACAAGCCAAAATGATTTTTTTACCTATTTTTGCAATTTACCAATTCTCCTATTTGAGCGAAATAGAACGATTACAATTATTAATGGATTATCAACGTTATTTAAGTCAAACCAAGCTAGATTCTTTAAAGAATCGCAGTGATTGGTATTTAAACTATTTTCAACATCAACAATTAACTCAGAATCAGACGACACAATTAATCCAAGATACATTTCGCCAGACAACTCAAGAATTGGATAATTTACAGACAACCTTAAAATTAATTAAACAAGATGAGGATGACACTCTTGAATAATTCAAAAAATCAATGGTTACTTGAGCAAATTCAACAACAGCTCCACACTGAACCACAATATGAAAAGCGTGCTTTTTGGCAAGGACTAAAAACGGTTGTTGAACAACAACAGGATCGAATTCAGCAGTTGCAGGCTGAGATTGACGGGCATTTGTGGAATCATGAACAATGGTAAAAAAATTTTAGTAGTTATCATGTAGATTTTGAATTAAAATAAAAGTATTGATAAATTATTTTAGGTGGTAAAAATGAAGAAAAAGACTATGAAGCAAATGTTAAAAAAGAGTAAGCTGAACCGTGAAAAAATTTATGCGCAGGCAACCTTTTCCGATGGACGGGTACTGAGAATTCCCGTTTTTGCTGATGATCAACCAGCAATTGAAAATTTAAAACAGCAGTTAATTTCTAAAAATGGTACCTTAACTGATACCAATAACAACATTTATGATCTGCATAATTTAGTTCATTATGAATTTATTAAATAAATAGTTGACGTAAGCACAGTTTTTTTGTACAATTAAGCAGTTGTAATTGTGAGACCACAGCTGCAACCGCACATGATCTAGGTTTAAGCACAAGCACCTAGCGTGGCGAGTCTAAGAATGGAGGTGTACACATGTACGCAGTTATCAGAACTGGCGGCAAGCAATATAAAGTAGAAGAAAATCAACCTATTTTTGTTGAAAAACTTGCCGCTGAAGAAGGACAAGATGTGACCTTTGATCAAGTATTATTAGTTGGAAGTCGTTCCATTACGGTTGGTACTCCAACAATTGAAGGTGCTACTGTAACTGGCACTGTTGAAAAACAAGGTCGGGAGAAGAAGGTTGTTACTTTTAAGTATAAACCTAAGAAGCATTCCCACAAGAAAAAGGGACATCGTCAGCCTTATACTAAAGTTGTTATTAAAAAGATTCAATTAGCTGATTAATTTTATGATTAAAGCAGTATTTAAATGTAATCGTCAAGGACACATTGATAGTTTCAAAATAATGGGGCATGCTGATTCTGGTCCTTATGGTCAAGATATTGTGTGCTCAGCTGTATCAACGTTAGCTATTGGTACAGTAAATTCCCTTCAAGAAGTAGCAGGGGTTAAGCCTTTAGTACAAACGAAAAACAATAAGGGCGGCTATTTACAGTGTCGAGTTGATTATGCGGCTATTTCCGATCATGATCAACTAGTTGCGGCAATTACATTAATGGATAGTTGTTATCAAATTATTCAATCTATTGCTGCTAATTACGGTGATTTTATTATTGTCACCTTAGAAAAATCCGCTTGAAGAGGGGGTAAAACTTATGTTAGAAATGAATTTGCAATTTTTCGCTCACCATAAGGGGGGCGGTTCTACAGCTAACGGTCGTGATTCTGCCGGTCGGCGTTTAGGTGCTAAGCGTGCTGATGGTCAGCACATTAATGCTGGTGCGATTATTTACCGTCAACGTGGTACCAAGATTCATCCTGGTGCTAATGTTGGTCGCGGCAAAGATGATACATTATTTGCTTTAAAAGCTGGCGTAGTAAGATTTCAACGTTTAGGTCGCGATCGTAAGCAAGTTTCAGTTGTGACTGAAGATTAATTTAACAGCTGTACTCAGGAATAGATGTAAATAAAGTTCTTGGTATCTGTTAACAATTAAATTTAAATATGAGGCCAGGATGTTTTTGTCCTGGCCTCTTTTATGCAAAAAATGTTTTGAGGCACTGACTTGCTTTTCAGTGAGTTAAATTGATATAGTATAGATATTAGACTTGAGGAGTTTCTTATGATTTCAGTAAATGAATTTAAAAATGGACTAACTATTGAAGTTAATCATGAATTATGGCGTATAATTGAATTTCAGCATGTAAAACCTGGTAAAGGTGGAGCTTTTGTTCGGTCTAAATTAAAAAATTTACGGACTGGTGCAGTTCAAGAGAAAACTTTTCGGGCAACTGAAAAAGTTCAACCTGCTCAAATCGACAATAAGAAAATGCAGTACTTATATGCCGATGGCGACAATTATGTATTCATGGATACTACCACCTATGAACAAATTTCTTTACCCCGCGAAAATATGGGAGATGCATTAAAATATTTGACGGAAAATATGGAAGTCAATATTATTATGCATGATGGTGAAACATTAGGAATTGAGCTGCCCAATGTTGTCAATTTACAGGTTAAAGCAACTGAACCTGGTATTAAAGGTGATACATCCTCGGGTGGATCTAAGCCAGCGACCATGGAAACGGGCTTAGTAGTGCAAGTTCCCTTCTTCGTAAATGAAGGTGACATTTTAATAATTAATACTACTGATGGTACCTATAGTTCACGCGCTAATAAATAACTGCTGTGGGGAGGTTTCATGATGACAGATAATAAATATATTATAATTGATCCTGAAAACCAAAATAACTTAGGAAATGTTAACATTGCACCGGATGTTTTAGAAGTTTTATTAGGCATAGCCGCTTCAAAAGTAGATGGAGTTTATGGGATGCGCGGTACTTTAGCGGATTCAATTTTAGGACGTGAAAAACGCAGTAAGGGCGTTAGTG
>NZ_SCHP01000074.1 GCF_013607485.1 Bombilactobacillus bombi | reverse complement strand
ATAAAAGTCTTATTAAAATGCCATCTTTGCATTATTTCTTTCTAAATGTATTTTATTTAAAATTATTTTAATTTTAATCAGTAAATACAAAATATCCCACTTTATTTTATTTTTATATCTGAAATTTATATCAGAAATGATTCGAAATTATCACAATGTTCAGCTCTTTAAGTTGTTATATATTTAACTTATGGCTTTTCTTTGTTAAAATTTTAATTGAACCAGCCATGACTAATAATGCAGCTGTTTTTAACCTTTTCGATACGATAGGCTCTATAAGTTCATTGTAATATTTTCGTATAAGTACAGTCAATTTTATAGCAAATCTATTTTCCATAAGTTTTAAATGTTAAAGACTATCCAATTATTCAAATTAGATAGGTATTGGTTTTGAAATGGGCTTGAATTTTGGATACACAAGTTAAGATATGTTTTGAAAAGGGCAAATTATTTATTGTTTATTAAAGCTCTAGAATCATAAAATAGAATCATTTTTCTCTCTGAATCTATCTTTTGATAATTAATAGTAATTGTTGGTGAGCGCATTACTTGGATTACTTTCATACTATAATAGAGTAATGTTTATTGTTGTAATATCATAAAATATGATTGAATATCACCATGGGTATTAATTAAATAATAATTGTAGGTAAGTTAGTTGCAGTTAATTAAAAATTATATTTATAACATCTTTTATCAAGTCTTTATAATAATTGTTCCATTAATTACGATGCCTTATATTTCACGCGTATTAGGTCCTACTGGAAGTGGGATTAATTCTTTAACTAATGCAAATACTCAATATTTTATTTTATTTGGTAGTATTGGGGTAGCTCTCTATGGTAATCGTCAGGTAGCCTATTTAAGAGATGATAAAAGCAAAGTTTCTCAAACTTTTTGGGAAATTTTTATTATGCGCCTATTTACAATTAGTTTAGCTTTAGTAGCTTTTTATATTTTTGTAGCTCTAACTCATACTTATCAGCGAGCGTATTTGATGCAATCAATTTCCATTATTGCTGCAGCATTCGATGTTTCTTGGTTTTTTATGGGTGTTGAAAATTTTCGAGTGACAGTTTTGCGAAATGTAGTAGTAAAATTATTTTCAGTTATTTGTATTTTTACTCTAGTTAAGACTCGTCATGACGTGGCACTTTATATTTTTATTTTGTCTATGTCACAGCTTTTAGGCAATATAGTACTATTTCCTTATTTGCATACTTACCTTAATTTACCAAATTGGCAGCAACTTAATATTTGGCAACATTTATTACCATCTATAGCTTTATTTATACCTCAGATTGCCTTACAAATTTATTTAATCTTAAACAAAACCATGCTGGGACTATTGGTTTCTGTAGAGGCTGCAGGTTTTTATAATTATGCTGATAATACTATTAGAATGCTTTTAGCAATAGTAACTTCATTATCTACAGTCATGATGCCGCGAGTTGCTAATACTTTTGCCCAGGGAAATATAAAAAAAGTAAATCGTTATACTCAACAAGCTTTTGATTTTTCTAGTGCAATTGCAGTGCCATTAATGTTTGGAATTGCGGGTGTTTCTTTAAAGCTTGCTCCATTGTTTTTTGGTAGTGACTATAACCAAGTTTCATCTTTATTGATGATTGAATCTTTAACAATCTTGCCTGTTGCTTGGTCAAGCATTATTGGAAATCAATATTTATTGCCGTTAAGACGTAATCAAGATTACACATTTTCTGTAACTTTTGGTGCAATTTTAAGTATAATTTTTAATATACCTTTAATTTTGTTTTTCAATACTGATGGTGCAATGATTTCATCGGTGATTTGTGAGTGGGGGGTCACTATTTATCAATTAATACGTAAAAAGTTTAATTTACCAGTTTTGTTTATTGGATTTTGGAAATATTTTATTTCTGGATTAATTATGTTTTTAATAGTTTTTTATTTACATTTAATTTTGAGTTTAACTATTTTAACTATGTTTTTTGAAATTGTTATTGGTATGATAGTTTATTTTTTAGGAATATTTTTGCTTAAAGCTCCAATTTTAGAAGTAATAAAGCAATTTTTTAGTAAAACAGCAAATAAGTGATAGTATTCGTTCAATATTTATTACATGAATACTTTGACTATTTATCTAGGAGTTAATATGGAAAAAAAAGTGATCAATCTTATTAAATTGCCCTTTGCCTTATTATTGTCAATAATGATAACATCATGGTTAAATACTATTTTTAATAATTATAGTATTTCACCTGTCAGTGTCGTTTATTTTTTAACGGGATTAATTGGCTTTTATCATTTAATACATAATTTATTGGAATTAAAATTGCCTCGGTGGATCCGAACTGGAATAGTAATTTTATTTACGATAATTGAAGAATTAATAATTATGTTAATACATTCTTTACAAACAAATATGCTGGTTTTATCAGATTTTAAGGCGCTAATTTTGTTGTTATTAATTAATGCTGTGGTTGCTTTTCAATTAACAAGTAAGGATTTAGTCAGGCTGATTGTAGCAATAATGTTGGCATTGTTTGAATCCTTAGCAATTTGGTTTAATTTGAATAGAGTAACTGATTCCTGGGATTGGTTAGTCGTTATATTAAGTTTAAATATTTTGATTAACTTAGTAGCTTTACAATATGTTAAAAAAATTTTTTATTGGTTATTATCAACAATAGCGGGAATTTTATTTGCTTTAGCCTTGGTTTTAGGTAAGCCTTTATATGATAATTATCAATTTCCTAGTTTTAATCTGATAACAGTTTTAACATTTTTAGGTTTGTTTTTATTTTGGACTACGGTAACTGCTTTGATAATTAATTTTGTTATTAATAATCAAAATCAAGTAAAATTAAAAAATGAAAACAAGAAAATTCAAAATTGGTTCAACCAAATCCAGCATCCTTGGCTTTGGAGTACAATTATCACCTTTATAATTTTTCTTCCTGCACTTGTTGCTCTGGCACCAGGTATTTGGAGTTATGATACTCCTTATCAGTACTTTTCTATGGTTAGAGGAAATTGGAATATTGGTCAACCTATTGCCAGTATGATGATTGTCTACTTTTTTGTCCAAATCATCGGGGTTCAACTTTTGCATTCATTGACTGTGGGACTATTTTTAATGATTTTGACACAATTTGTATTAGGAGCAATTATCTTTGGTTATGGCTTTAAAGTTTTAAATAAATGGCACTTACCTTGGTTTATTCAAGTTATTGTTTGGGGTTGGTGGAGTCTACACATTACGAACTGGACATCTTTAGCTTTATCTAATACCAAAGATACGTGGGCTGGTTTAGCTAGTGTATTAATTATGATTTTTCTACTAGAAATATGGCAAAATGGAACACAATTTTTACATTCTTATGGCAAAATTACTATTTTAATTATTGCTTTATTTGTATTTTTGACTTTTCGCAATAGTAGCCGTTTAGTATTAATAATGTTTTTACCGTTTTTATTGGGATTTTGCTGGAAATATTGGAAGCAAATGCTAACAATTTGCGTGGCTACGGGAGCACTGTTTTATTTGTTTAATGGACCCGTAGTTCACAGCTTATCTAGTACTTCTTCAGGTATCCAAACCGAAGGAGTAAGAAATATTAGTAATGTCGGTGGTTTAAAAATACAGCTTATTTTTGGCGGTTATATTAACGCTGGTTATCAATTTAGTACTTCCGATAAGAAGTTACTTTGGTCAATTCTACCTCAAGGAACACCAGAGCAATATGCGCAGTTTTATAGTCCCCAATTTGCTGATCAAGCTGCTAATGTTTGGGGAGAATTAGGTCAGCATTACCCTAAAATTTATCATGGTGATTTTAATAAACGCCGTTCGCAAATGATGAAGCGTATTATCTTGCATTATCCAAAAGCTGCTTTACAGGTTATTCTGAACCAAAATTTGGGATGGTACTATCCGCAGAGTATTTATCCATCTAAATCAGGTAATATTTATAATGAAGTTATCAATGAAACCAAAAATGGACCAATGAAAAAAGATGGTGTTATTATTAAAAATTGGAATTGGTGGCCGTCATTGTATAAAATCATTTACGATTTAGAACAAGATGGTAATTATTGGCAGTATCCAGTTATCGCAAGTTTCTTTGATCCTGCTTTCTGGGGTTGGTTGATATTAATTATGCTTTTAATTTTAATTGCTAAAAAGTCCTGGTCAGCTTTGGTGATATCTTTCTTTGTGGTAATTCAATGGGCAACTTTGTGGGCAGCACCGGTAGTTTTAGCACGTTATATTTATCCAATATTTCTATGTTTGCCATTAATGTTAGTATTATGTTATTTAAAGCAGCCTAATATACCTCAAAACGATAGGTATCAACCTTTACGCCAATTTCAAAAATAGAAGCTAATTCTATTC
>NZ_SCHP01000073.1 GCF_013607485.1 Bombilactobacillus bombi | reverse complement strand
GGGTAGTATTTACTATTGCCCCGGCTTTTCCCGGAATAATTATTTATTTAATATTATGGTTAATTATGGAAAAGCCTGATCAATATGTTCGTTAAATTTAAATAAATAGCAAAATAAAAATCGCTTCAAAGCGAGGGATTTTTAATAAAAGAGTCAGGGCAAATTATTGTTCTGACTTTTTTAGACGCAACTATAATAATTTTTTATAGCTATCTATCCTTTATTAGTATTGGACAAGAAGAGATTAGATTTACATAATAAAACTAGTAAAGGGATGTAAAAAATAAAACGCTAAATTGGTTTTATTACCAGTATTTTCCCAAGAAGCAGTGGTTTAAGTTAATGAGTTTCACATATTGGTTAAAAATTACGCTAATTTTGCTAAAGATTGGTAGCAACCCTTTCAAGATACTATTGCACTTAAAGGACAGGATAATAATCTTATAAGGAGGAAGTTAAGATGTCTGTGAAAGATAAAGTAGTTATAATTACCGGAGCTTCTAGTGGTATTGGGGCAGCGACGGCGCGCTTGTTGGCAGAACAAGGTGCCAAAGTAGTTTTAGGAGCCCGTCGAGAAAATAAGTTAAAGGCCTTAATACAACAATTACCAGCAAAATCGGCTTGTTATCAGGTAACAGATGTGTCCAAATTAGAAGAGGTTAAAGCTTTAGTTAGGTTGGCCTTAGACGTCTATGGTCGGGTGGATGTACTTTATAATAATGCTGGTATTATGCCAACAGCAAATTTAGATGAATTTCATCATGATGAATGGCAAAATATGCTACAAACCAACATTATGGGAGTTTTAAATGGAATTGAAGCCGTTTTACCAACGATGAAAAAACAAGGTCAAGGACATATTTTGGCAACTGATTCAGTAGCAGGGCATCTAGTATATCCAGGTTCAGCGGTATATTGTGGAACAAAATTTGCAGTGCGGGCTATTATGGAAGGGTTACGTCAAGAACAAAAAGATAATGGCATTCGTTCAACTATAGTTTCTCCGGGAGCAGTTAATACTGAGTTGTATAAGTCCATTTCTAATCCGCAAGCAGCTCAAGAATTATTTGAATCTTGGCAACAGCCTAATAATTCTTTGAATCCAGAAGATATTGCGCAAGCAGTAGTTTATGCGATTGGTACCCCACAACATGTAACAGTAAGTGAAATTTTGATTCGGCCAACCGGCCAAGAAATTTAAAATTTATTTAGTAAACAAGTCACAGTTACCGACTTTTAGCAGAAAGCGTTATTTAATCAAAAACTAGGAGTAAGACTAAGATGGTCTCAACTCCTAATTTTTTATGATTTATTTTTGGATAAAAAGTCATTTTATCATCACAAAATTATGTTAAAATTTGAACAAATTGATCAATATTTACTATTGAGTTGGGATATTAATAAAAATATCAGGAGGTATCAATGAAAAATGGCAGGTTCTTAATAACTATCATTTTAATTTGTGTGATTACTGCAGGTCTTGGCGGCGGTTTTTATGTAGTACGGAAGCACAATCTAGCAACAAACCAAGTCCAACAGCCGGGTAATCAGAAGAATAATCAAGCCGTAACTATAAAAAAACACTTCTATCATAAAAGTATCCGAGAAGTACTAGGAGAGACAGTTTTGGAAGATTACCCGAAAAGTTTTAACGAATTAATTAAAAAGGGACAACTCACAGTTCTAGGAACGGTGACGGATTTGAAAAATGTAGCCAATGATAGTTTGCCTAATCGGCCTATGACTATGGCTACTGTCAAAGTTTTGCAGGTTTTATCAGGTAGGCAAAATAAGAAAGATACCACCATCAAGGTGCTATTTATGGGCGGCAATATTGCTCAGAGCAAATTACTGAAAGATGTAGCCAATAAGGATTACTTATCAGAATCACAAAAGAAGGAAGCTCAATCATCAAAGATTATTACCGTAAAATATTCATATATACCGCTACCTCAAATTGGTCAAGAGTATGCCCTCATCTTATCAACAGTAAAATCAGGTACGAATGGTATCGCAGAAACTTATTATATGCCTATTTATGCTGGTAAGGGTGTCTTTATTAAGAATGCCAAAGATCAATATTTGCGAGAAACGGTTAAACAACCCATTGGTGGTGGCAATGGTACTAGAATTACTGCTACTGATGAAAATGACGATCAATTAATGAATCAAGGAATGAATGATCTGATTAATAAAAGCAAATAAGGTTATATTAAGGAGCAGATAATGAACTTTCAATCTAAAAAATGGCTGCAAGTCGCGGTCTTAGCGGTAAGTTGTTTAATAATTGCAGGATGTGCTTCCAATAAGAAAGTTCAAACAAGCGCTCCAGTTACTAAAAGTAAGTATGAAGTGATTGTAGATAAGGCTCAAAAGACTGGCAGCCGCCAAAAAAAGATTTTGAAAAATCTCAAAACTACAACTTATAATCACGGTCCTGCTTCTGAGGACTATTTAGGCAGAAAGAATTATCAACAAATGATCCAGCTTTCATCTGGATTGGTTCAAGGGGTAGTAACACAATGGCTGACAGTTCCTAATCAAGCCCAAGAGCCGCCATTTACCATCTTGAAAGTGTATGTTCAGCGTTCATTAGCCAGCAAAAGTGATCAGTTAGCACATAAATACATTTATGTTTATCAAGTCGGGGGTCTTAAAGGCAATAATCGCCTTGCCCAGCATTTAGAAGATACTAATTGGAAGACTACTAATAATATTCAAAATCTGATTTTGATGACAAAAGAAGGCTTGCCGGTTCCGACCATTGGTAACGAAGTCGTGCTTAATCCGGTAAGAATGAATACCGCAGATATTCCTCACGCTAAAGAGCTCATCGCAGCTAAACACATTTATGGCTTAACTTGGAATGAACAAAGTCTGTGGCTCAAAGCTAAAAATGGCAAGTATCAAATGGCTAATCACGATTTTATCCAAAAATTAAGTAACACTACTGTTGAAAAGAGAAATAGTCAGGGTTTGGAAGAATATGAACCAGCCCAAGCTTCCCAACTAAGCATTGATAAAAAGATTACCCAGCAGATTAATCAAATTATTGCCAAGTAACCGGAAATTTTACTTAAAAGCTAGAGCTCAATCAGCTCTAGTTTTTTTAATATTCATTAAATGAACAAAAATAATATTTGATAATTATCCTATAATCTATGTTAATTTCTAATGGTAATAGTGTTTTTGCTTTAGCTTGATTTTGTTATACAATAGTCTTATTGGTAAGGTGATTTTATGGAATGTGATTTTAGAAAATCTCAACTTAATGATTTAGAGCAGATTATGCTAATTGAAAATAGTGGCTTCACACCAGCAGAAGCTGCTACGCCAAAGGCTATGCGAGAACGTATAAAAAATATTAGTGATACTTTTATTGTAGCAATTAATGATGAAGAAATTTTAGGTTATGTAGTCGGGCCGACATTTAATCAGCGCTATTTGACCGACAATTTATATCAACATGCACCGCAGAATTCTAGATTTGACGCTTATCAAACTGTTTTAAGTTTGGCGGTCAAACCTGCTTTTCGTCAACATGGTGTAGGTTCCCAATTATTATCCCGTTTAGCACAGATAGCCCGCCAGCAAAACCGGCAAGGAATTACTTTAACTTGTTTACAGCGCTTAGTGCCTTTTTATGAGTTAAATGGCTATGTTAATGAAGGATTGTCATCATCACAGCATGCTGGAGAAAATTGGTATAATATGGTTTATTATTTGGGAAATAGAGGAGATTAAAGTGAGGTTTTTAAGGATTAAAGGAGGATTATTATGCATATACCTATCAAACGTTCAGGAAGTAACTATGTTTTAGCGGGAGTTTTAGGTGGTTTAGCAGATTATTTAGATTGGAATGTCAATGTTTTGCGCGTTTTATGGGTCTTATTAACGCCGACAGTGATCTTTCCGGGGGTCGTGCTGTACTTACTATTATGGTTGATTATGGAAAAGCCGGATGAATATCTAAGATAATCTAGATTAATAATTATTGGGACATAATTTTACCTTGTTTTAGTGGCGCTACTATGCAGTAGTAAAAATTATAAATCATCATGATGGCAAATAAAAAACTTATCTTACTCATAACTTTGACCAGTTATAAGGGCAGTTAAATGTTTTATAAATTTTAAAAGAGTTGGTGTGTCAGCACCAACTCTTTTAAAGATATTTACTAAATTAATAAAAGTTAAAATGAAATCTGATATTGGCGACAAAGTTAGCTCAATAAAGAAGCTAAATAATTTACATAAGCATAATTCTTATTTTTTATTAAATAAAATAAATGAAATAACTAAAGTAAATACAGTTGCCAATAAAAGGACTCCAAACAATAATAATATTTGAGATTTAGGTAGAAAGGTAAAATAAATTATAG
>NZ_SCHP01000072.1 GCF_013607485.1 Bombilactobacillus bombi | reverse complement strand
CATCACAGCCACGCGTGGATCCTCGCGCAATTTCCAAGCCAATTGATTATAACCCACATCTAAGGCATAAACCTTACGCGCTCCGGCTTGCAGGGCAACATCTGTAAAACCACCAGTAGAAGCGCCGATATCTAAGCATAAACGATTTTTCAAATCAATATCAAAAGCCTTTAAAGCCTTAGCTAATTTAAAAGCACCCCGACCAACATATTGTTGATAAGCTCCGGCTTTTAGATGTAATTGACTATCGATAGAAATTTTTTCACCCGGTTTGTCTAAACGTAAATTGTCGCTATTATAAACTTCACCCGCCATTATTTTTCTTTTTGCCTGCTCGCGAGAATCAGCCAACTTTTGTGCGACCGCCAAAACATCAACGCGTTCTTTTTTCAAAGTAATTCTCCTTAATCAAAATATTCCAATGATGCAGCCAAAATACTATCTGCTAAACTAATGGCTTGGAGCTCTTGATGAGCTTGATGAACTATTGCAGCAAGGCGCTCTTGAGCAGATGGAAGGCCTAATAAACTCACATAGGTATTCTTACCTACCGCTTGATCTTTGCCAACTTTTTTGCCCATTTTAGCTTCTGTGCTAGTAACATCCAATATATCATCATAAATTTGAAAGGCGACCCCAAAATTTTGGGCAAATCTTTGCAAGTGCATCAGCTGCTCTTGGTCAGCTTGTGTGCAAAGAGCACCCATTTTGACAGCTGCCGTAATTAAGGCACCAGTTTTTTGAGCATCTAAAGTTGTTATCTGGGTTAAATCTAATTTTTTACCAGTGTTAATAATATCAATCGTTTGCCCAGCTACCATTCCCTGTCCTCCAGCTGCATTGGCCAAAGTCCAAACCAACTGTGATTGTAGTACCGGAACCAAAGAATTATCAGTTAACCACAAAAAAGCTTGCGTCAATAAAGCATCCCCAGCTAAAACCGCTTGGGCAGGAGTAAATTTTTTATGGTTAGTTAATTGACCACGTCGATAATCATCATTATCCATTTCGGGCAAATCATCATGAATTAAAGAATACGTGTGCACCAACTCCAACGATCCAGCAATCTTAAAATAAGTTTCTAAATCTGCTTGGGGCTGCAAAGATTTAACAGTTGCCAGTAGTAAAAATGGTCTAATTCTTTTACCACCAGCATCTAAAGAATAAAGCATACTGGACTGTAATTGTGGTTGAACAATTTCTTGTACTAATTGCTGATGCAAAAAATCATTAAAATGTTCTAAATACTGACTCTGAAATTTTTGAAATTGATTCATTTTTGATCAGAGCTTTCTTGATTGTTCAATTGAAAATCACTTTCTTGCCCATCGGCAGTCATAACCTGAGTCAGTTTTTTTTCTGCTTCTGAAAGAGTTTTTTCTAAAGTTTGACTCAATTGAACTCCCTTTTGAAATTGAGTCATTGCCTTTTCTAAAGGGACATCGCCTTGCTGAAGCTCATCGACAATTTGCTGCAATTCAGTGAGATTTTCTTCAAAAGTTTTTTTATTTGTCATTATTTTCTGCCTCAATTTTTAATACTTGTGCGGTAAATTTACCGTCTGCTAAACGAATTTGAATTTGCTGATGGGGAGATAAAAGTCGCGTCTGTGTGATTACCTGCTGCTGAGCACTAACAACCGCATAGCCACGTTGAAGAGTTTTTAAAGGACTTAAACTATCTAAATTAGTAACTTGCTGAGCCAACTGATGCTGACGTTCTTTTAAGTAATTACCATAATTTTGAGAAAGATTTTTTTCTAAAAGCTGTACTTGCTGAGAATAATTTTGCAGCTGTGGCTGTTGAAATTTCAATGATTGCTGTAAGAGCCGCAGCTTTTGTTTATTAGCTTCTAATTGGTGTTTTATTGCATCCTGTAAGGCATTGGTAAGCTGATCCACCTGCTGAGAATAATCACGATACAAATTTTGAGGATTTTTAAAAAGATAATTTTCTTGATAAACATTTAATAATTGGCGCTTTTTAATCAAAATACTACGCAAAGCCTGGAAAATTAAAGTCCGCTGCTGTTGAATTTGTAAAATAACCTCTTGTAAAACAGGAGTAGCCAATTCGGCAGCTGCTGTTGGCGTTGGTGCCCGTAAATCAGCTACCAAATCAGCAATAGTCGTATCTGTTTCATGACCTACGGAAGAAATAACCGGAATTTGTAGTTTTAAAATTGCTCGAGCAACTTTTTCTTCATTAAATGGCCACAAATCTTCAATCGATCCACCTCCACGACCAATAATTACTGTATCAAAGTTGCTGATTTCCCCTACCTGATTTAAACAATTAACTAAGCTATCGGCAGCCTCTTGACCCTGAACGAGTGCCGGAAATAACACCAGTTGTACAATTGGAAAGCGTCGTTGGACCGTAGTAATAATGTCACGAATTACTGCGCCTGATGGGCTAGTAATGACAGCAATTCGCCGTGGAAATTTAGGAATAGGTTTTTTAGGCACATCAAAGGCACCTTCCTGACGCAATTTGGCTTTTAATTGTTCGTAAGCCTTATATAAAGCCCCAATCCCGTCAGGTTCCATCCGATCAACATATATTTGATATTGACCACTTGCCTCATATAAAGAAACATAACCGCTAACTAAAACTTTCATCCCTTCTTCAGGTTGAAACTTAATCTTAGCAAACGCGCTTTGAAACATAATCGCCGAAATTTTGGCATGTTCATCTTTTAAAGAAAAATATTGGTGCCGTGGTCGCAAGCGAAAATTAGATATTTCTCCGGTTAAATAAACTCGCTTTAAATAAGGATCTGCATCAAACTTTCGTTTTAAATACTTGGTTAAAGCCGTTACTGTTAAATATTGATTATCTGTCATTAATTTGTACTCGCTTTTGCGCTATCTTAATTACTTGCTCCAACAAACAGGCTACTGTAACTGGACCTATACCTCCAGGAACCGGTGTCAGCATCGAAACCTGGTTTTGAGCCCGTTGAAAATCTACATCACCCACTAGCTTACCAGTACTATCTAAATTAGTACCAACATCAACTACAATTGTTTGTGGTGATAAATATTCGTCAGTAATAAATTGTGCCTGTCCAATCGCCACAATCAAAATATCTGCTCGTTGGGTCAAAGCTGCGAGATTGCGGGTATGTGAATGAGCAATTGTAACAGTAGCATTTTGCTTTAAAAGCATAGCTGCTAAGGGTTTACCTACAATTTCGCTGCGACTCAAAATTACAATATGCTTACTTGCTACTTTAATATGATAATATTTTAATAAGGCTATGACTGCACGAGCAGTAGCAGGAAAATTACCTTGAGCGCCATTCCATAAACGACCAACATTTTCATTCGTTAAACCATCAACATCTTTACAAGTATCTATAGCAGCAATAATTGGTCGCAACTGTAAATGCTGCGGTAATGGTAGCTGCAGTAATATAGCATCTATGGGCGCTGCGTTATTTAAATGTTCCAATAAGTTAACTACGGACAATTGGGACGTGGTTTTTGGTAAGCTGTGTACTTGATAATTAATTCCTAACGCCCGAGCTTGGCGCTGTTCGTTTTTCGCATAAGTTAAACTAGCAGCATCAGGGCCAACAATTACTGTAGCTAAAGTAGGGGTCACTTTCTGTTTCTTTAAGGACTGTACTTTAAGTTGTAAATCTTTTTTCATCTGCTGAGCTAAAGGTATGCCCGACAAGATTTTTACCATAAATAACCTTCTTTACAAAAAAGCCAGGACTAAATACTAATCCCGGCCGTTTTCAGTGACATTATCAATCGGTTCATTTTTAGCTGGGATAAAATTAGATAAAATCCCATTAACAAATTTTTTTGCTTGTGGATCACTATACTGATCAACTAACTCTAAGGCTTCATTAACAGCCACTTTAGCAGGAATAGCGGGACTATTTTGAATCTCAAAAAGACCAATTCTTAATATATTTACATCAGCGCGACTTAAACGCTGCAAAGTCCAGCCCTTTTTTAGATGTTGTGCTAATTGCTGGTCTAATAACTCGTGTTTATCCCAAACTCCTTGCACTAGAAATTGCAAATAATCTGGTGTTTCAGATATTTGTGCTGTCTGTAAAACTTCCTGCAAAGCTTGCTGTTCATCAACCACATTAGACGTTAATAAAAATAAAGTCTGAAACGCTAATTCCCGAACTTTATGCCTGGTTATAGTCACTTTTTAATCCCACTTTTCTTTACTCTTTGCTATTACTTAAAACTGCCTTTTTATCATTTTTTGGAGCAACTAAACCAACAACATGGATATTCACTTGATCCATTTCCATTTCGGTCATAAATTGCAATTGTTGACTTAATTCTTTTTGCATTGCCAAAGCCACGTTGGGCACAGCAACACCATATTTTAAATATACATAAACCTCAGC
>NZ_SCHP01000071.1 GCF_013607485.1 Bombilactobacillus bombi | reverse complement strand
GAAGAAATGTATACTAAGCCACAATTATCAAGCATAGGTGGTGTTTATAAATTTACAAGTGAGTTTGATTTAGATCGACTTATTAAGTCGATTCTGTCTGTTATAAATTTATCTCCGATATTTGGCTCAACATTTAAAAAGAAAGCAAATGGACTTTTTATTCAGAAATATTGTAGTAATTGTTTTTCTAAAAAAGATATCTCTGTGTTTTCAGATAATAAAAAATTCCAAAAATATAAGAATAATGTATTAAATAATGGACTAAATATTTATACAGGTCCTTTAGTTAAGATTGGTATTTTAAAAACAATAAAAGATGGAGAATTATTTATTTTATTTCATCATTCTATTATGGATGCATATGCAATTGGACTTGTTAGTAAAAATATTTTTGATACATATGAGAGAAAATCCCATACTGAAATGACAGATTATAGTGAATATATAAAGTATCAAAATAAATATTTAGAAAGTACTCAGTTTGATGATGATAAAAGATATTGGAGAAATCGGTATAAAGATTTTACTCAAAATTTTCAACTGTTACCTGAGAAAATAGAATCAGGAAGATTAAAGTTAATCTTAAAAGATAAATATATAGAGAAATGGATAAAGTTTGTAGAAGATAATAAATTAAATGAAAATATTTTTTTGATTACTCTTTTGTGTATTTATAAAAGTAAGCTTTTTTCGGATAATAATGGTATATTAGCGATTCCTTAAAAAATAACGTTGGACATTTATTTGAAGCATCAGGATTAATTAGTATTATAAAGTCAGCAATGTCTTTATACTATGGTGTAATACCGCATAATATCAATTTTGAATATCCAAATAATAATATTAACTTTGAAAATTCAAAAGTATATATTAATGATAAAAATCAAAAGATATCAGACAAGAACAATTATATAGGAGTTAGCGCTTTTGGCTTTTCAGGTACTAACACACATCTTGTTTTAGAAGGGAGTTACCATAATAAAAAAAATGTATCGAGCTTATCTAATGATTTACAGGGTCAAAGGTGCTGTATAACTGATTATTTAACTTATAAAAAAACACCAAAATCTAATGAATCATTAGATTTAAAGGTACAGAAAATTTTGAAGACAATTTTTGGGTATCATGTTAATCTTTCCCAAAGCATTTATGAAATGGGCGGTGACTCTCTTACAGCTTTTGAGATTGCAAATCAATTAAATAAATCTTTTAAAATTAATATATCTGCTTCAATGATATTAAGTTGTAAATCGATTAAAGAAATAATTGTAAAAATTCGTTCAGAAATTGAAAATAACAAACATAAGAAGATACTTCAATTACAGCCAACAAAACTTAAAATTAAATATTTAGCAACGCCACAATATTTTATGGAACAAATGATTCAACAATAGATATAGCAAAAGTTTTAGATTGGAAAAATTATTTTTACAATCCAAATTCATGTCACTTTAAGCCAATCAATGGAGATCATTTTTTTATATTACACAATAAACAAGAAGTTACAAACGAGATAAAACATATAATTTTAAACTAATTATATGATTTGAGTTAGTTAATAATTCTTAACAAAAATTTGACTAGTCCACACTTTAGTCGCTATTACTAAATGCACACTTAGAAAGTCTCTCATCCTAATTTCTTATTCAAATATTCAAATAAATATAGATTATAAAATATCCCCTAGTTATTGAAAATCTTTATGAGATCGTAAATTATAGCAACTATTATAATCTAAAACTAGACGGTCACAATGTGATTGAATATAATTATTTTATGACTCATATGGTGAGTCGGCCCCCTTCACCCCCAGCTTATTGTATCTAGATAACGTTAGTCTCAAACCACAAGAGATAGATTTATAAAATATAAGACAGTATTCAACGACGATTCATTCCATAGGCGCGACAACTAAAAACGAGCCCACTGTCAAAGCATAGCTGACTTGACTACGAAAATATTATACTTTGGTCGTTCATCTAGATAATTTGATTGCTTTTTTGCGAATACCGATTAGCCATATGTTATTGAATTTAATTGAACTTCAAGGAGTCCATATAATTGCCGATTATGCTTATGGAATCTTAGCTATACGCCAATACATTAAGAGTCATCAGGGTTATTATTATCCTATCTCTCCAAATAAGAATATATTAAAGCCTTGGACAACTGACTAGTAACTTTGACAAAGAATGGAATTTAATTGTCAATTTTTTGACGTCTTAAACAATTATCTATAAATTAATATGATAACTTGGGTTCTATATCAAGAAGTGTTGATGTGAAAAATATCAATGCATTTTTGTTTAGATCAATTAATCTATGGTAAATTCAAAGAAGCACTATTCCCCTAGTTACTGACGTGTACCCCAAAAGTTGAAATAAACTAATGGGGTATTTTCATGACTATAATTTCTTTGGCAACCAAGATTACGGCACTAAAAGAAGATCAGTCTGGTAATAAAGGTCAACATGTGGTTAAAGTTAAATATGGTATTAGTGTTTATCTATTTCATATTCTGAGAGCAATAACAAAAAAACGGGATATTAGGAATGCGAAATTCTCAGCAGGTTACTGGTAAATTTAGTGTCAATCTTGTAAAGTGGAAGCAACATAATTTGGCTTCGATTACGGAAACCTGTGCCTATTTCTGTTTCAAATCCCCAGAAGTATTTATTCGGCGGGAAAGATTGTATAATCTAAAAGGTACTCAAGCCTTATTAGAACTTAAAAAGGTAAGAAGCCCCATGAACAAAGCAAACAGCATCACAAAAGAAATTAAGTTCCTCAAGTAAGAGAAACTTATCCTTGAAGACATGAAATGAAGCCTTGAAAAGGTCATCCCAAAACAACTCAGTCAAGTTATCATTGAACCTAGAAAAAATCTAGAAAAAATATCGATTAGTTTATCCTATTAGAGCCTTGCCCATTGCCTTGAGTACCTTCCAATACTGGCATTATAAACGGTTAAGTGCTGATTCGAATCAAATCTTAAAAGCTGATATTCAGAAAGTGTTTGCAACTATGCAAGACTTTGTTCAAGCTTGATAAAACAGCTATCCTAAGCTAACAGATCAGTTAGAAAATAATGATCATTTATTAATTTACTTCAATTTTCTAGTACACTTCGGAATAGTATTTATAGCATTAATCTAATTGACCCTTTAATAAAAGTCTCGAGTGGCAAACTAAACGGAGGAAACAGTTTTCTAGTGAATAAATCCGTTATTTTGGATTAAAAAGTCACTATAGGTATGTGACCACCAAAGTTTTCACTGATAGAGAATCTATGTTTAAATAAAAATCAGGGTACAAGACTCCCCTTTACACAAAATTATTGACGCTCCCAAGTATTAGCGACTAAAGAGAAACCACTATTAATATTATATTGAATAAACATATATTGATTAAGATTTAATATAATATAAAATGTTTTAAATAATACGCGTGGTGCTGGTTAATTTTTTTGATGGTATCCATAAACAAACATTGCTCTGACCGAATTGGAAATCCCGCTAGTGAACGCGCACGAGTACGTTCAATATCAAAAAGATTGATCTAGCTGAAAAAAACTGTTTCAACTTGATGGCGCATCCGTTTTAATATTTATTATTAACTTTAGAGTCTTGGCGCATATTTTTACGTTTCGGCGTCCACAAGTTAATTCCCTGCCGCGCTAGTTGTTGTTTTAATGGCTGACTCAAATAGCCTAGGTCCGCCAAGATTTGCGGAAAATTCGCTTGGTTAATTAAAGTGGTTACCATTTTTGGAGTCATGGATCGAAGCTTTTGTAATGGTATAAGCAACTACTAGACCTTGATTAGTGACCTCAAAGCTGCCTTTAAAGCCGTAGTTTCGTGGCATTATAGCCAAGATCAGCTTGCCCGCGAAAGATGCGGGCGAGATTAATTACGTACTGACTGACAAACCGACAGCGGCAGACTATCAATAATCGTATAGCGCGTATTTTGAGACACTTGTTTTACCAAACCGGTGCGCATTAACTGCAATAACTGCCAGCCGCGGTTACTCAGCCGATTAAATCGCGAACCTTCAGGCAAGTCTACGCAGTGTAGATTAGTTAAAAAGCGATAGTAGCGGCGTTGATTGGTGATAACTAATTCTGTCTGATAACAGGGCAGCGCTAAGAGTTCAATATCTGAGAGCTTAGCTTGACGGACGTTACGCCGATTCCGAATTTTAGCGGGCACAAATTGATCATAAAGTGGTGTAATGATTTGTTGCCACAATTAAATTCGTGGTTGCAAAGGTAATAAATATTGTTTACACTTAAGTTGGTCTGACATAGGTTTCACTTCTTTAGTAGTAGATGACTAAAGTGTAGCCTATTCAGGCTTTTTTATTCAAGAATTATTAACTAGCAC
>NZ_SCHP01000070.1 GCF_013607485.1 Bombilactobacillus bombi | reverse complement strand
GATAAATATAAATTATTTATTGTTGTTGAATCTGTAGAAGATGCATATAAGCTAGCTACTAAAGTTAATCAAATAAAAACCATCAATTTAGGGTTAATTAAGACTCGTCCTGGCACTCATAATATTTCTAAATCAATTAATATAACCGATGAAGAAGAAGAGATGTTAAGAAAACTGTTGGAAAAGGGAGTTGAATTAGAAATAAGACAAGTGCCTAATGATAAAAAAATTTTATTTAGATCAAATAAGAGGGGAGAATAATATATGCAAACTTTGTGGATATTTTTAATTGCCTGTATTGGATATTTAGATTATTTTACTGGGAAAACGTTGCTTACCCGTCCAATAGTTTTAGGACCATTAGTGGGATTAGCTTTGGGCAATTTGACTGCAGGATGTAAAATAGGTGCTACTGTAGAATTAGCAATGATGGGTGCTGTTGGAGTTGGTGCTGCTTTGCCACCAGAAGTAGTGTCTGGAGGTATTTTAGGTGTTGCTTTTGCTATTATTGGTCATAAAGATGCTGGTATGGCAGTGGCCTTGGGATTGCCAATTGCAATGCTGGTAATGCTTTTGCGCAATGTGCTTTTTATTGCTGTAGTTCCATTATTTACTGCTAGAGCTGATAAATATGCAGAGAAGGGTGATGCTAATGGTGTGGATCGTATGCATTGGTTTGGTGGAATATTCGGAATGTATTTACCATTAGCTATTTTGGTTACGGTTTCATTTGCTGCTGGTGGTGGTGTTATGAAGCAGGTGTTAAATATGGTACCTCAGTTTATTCAAGATGGATTAAGTATATCGGCTGGAATATTGCCTGCACTAGGTTTTGCAATTTTATTACGTATGATTATTAATAAAAAAATTATAGGTTACTTAATAATAGGATTTCTTCTAACGGCATATTTAAAATTGCCAGTAGTTGGTGTTGCATTATTAGCTGCTGCGATTATTATGATTCTTTTATACACAAATAATAACAAATCAAATAATGACCAAGCAAATACATTGGAGGTAGATGATGATGACTTCTAATAAGCAAGATGAAATAAAGAAGGAAAAAGTCTCTCAAATCACACATCGTGATTTAATGAATGTATTTTGGAGAGCTTTACCTTTTGAGATAAGTTGGGAATATGTTCGACAAATGCATGTAGGGTTTGCTTACAGTATTTCAGGTGTTTTGCGCAAATTATATCCTAATAAAAAGGATTTAAGTGAAGCCTTAAAAAGACATTTGGAATTTTTTAATATTACAACATATTTTGCACCCTTAGTATTAGGAATTTCTATCGCAATGGAAGAGAAAAACGCCACTGATGATGATTTTGATACAGATTCCATTAATAACGTTAAAGCTAGTTTAATGGGGCCATTATCTGGTATTGGTGATTCTTTATTTTTAGGAACACTTCGTATTATTGCTGCTGGTATTGGGGTTTCATTAGCTATGCAAGGAAATCCTTTAGGAGCAATAGTATTTTTATTACTATATAATATTCCTGCTTTTGCGGTACGTTATATAGGTTTATTTCAAGGATATAAATTAGGTACTAACCTGTTAGATAAACTTTCTCAATCTGGATTAATGGAAAAAGTAACTAGAATGACTGGTATAATGGGATTAATGACAATTGGATCTATGATTGCTACTATGGTTGTTATGAAAACCCCATTAAAATTTGGAATTGGGCATAGTGCTACTAAACTACAACCAATTTTAGATTCTATAATGCCATGTTTATTACCTGTCATGGCTACTGCTATTATTTATTGGATGTTGGGAAAGAAAATGAAAACAACTGTTATTCTATTATTAATTATTGTTTTTTCAATAATATGTGCATATTTTGGTATTTTAGCACCCTAAATAAAAAAATTCCAATAAGTACTTTGTAGTGATATTCAAACTTCTGCGGAGTACTTTTTGTCTATTCCTAATTAAAATAAAGCTTGAGCTAATTTTTATAATAATGGCATGTTGGAAGAAATCGTGTTATGTCAGATAATACCACTTCGTTTCATTTTTCTAGATGGTTTTGTGTAATGATAAAATATATATTAGCGGTAAATGAGCTTTTAATTAAAAAGTCTGTCTAATAAGTGGTTGATTAAAGAAACTTAGATTATTTACTATGTATTCAATTGGATATAGAGGGGATCAGGGCTATAGTAAAATAAAAGGTTTTAAATCCCTTAATAAGTTTTAGAAAACCTGATTTATTTATTAATTCTCGCTTGACTAATCGTAGGAAAGAGTTTAGACACATCACAATATACAATATAAGTGAAAGAAATTATATTGATCTATCTTCAATATAAAAAAACTTAGAATAGCTGCGATTGATAGGATTTTGTTGTTCCGCTTGAATTACCTGTCAAACTAAATATAAACTACTATATTAACCCTTAATAATAATGATTTTATCAATGCATTATTTGCTTTATAATTAATTGTGGTCTCATTGTCTTAGGGGCTTAGAAGTTAAATAATTTTTTAGGGGTATTATAATGAAAATTGCAATTGTTGGTGCTGGTGCTATGGGCAGCCGTTTTGCCTTAATGCTTCATCAAAGTGGAAATCAGGTTATTTTAATTGATGGTTGGTTAGAAAATGTGCGGGCGTTACAACAAAGAGGCTTGCAGGCTAATATTGATGGACAACATACTAATGTTAAAATTCCTGCTTATGATTTTACACAATTAGATCAATTACCAGATTATCAAGCAGATTTAATTATTGCTTTTACTAAGTCTAACCAATTGGATAAGGCCTTTTCTAAGGTGAGACCTTTGATTAGTCCTCAAACCTATGTTTTGTGCTTATTAAATGGTATTGGTCATGAAGATATACTAGAAAAATATGTTCCTGTTGAGCGCTTAATCTTAGGAATAACTATGTGGACAGCTGGATTAACAGGTCCGGGTCAAGTGACTTTAATTGGTAGTGGTAACGTAGAATTGCAAAATTTTGACGCTGCGGGCAAAGAATTTACTTTAAAAGTAGCAGAAGTATTTAGTCAGGCGGGGTTAAATCCTCAATATAGTACTAATGTCAAATATTCGATTTGGCGGAAGGCTTGCGTAAATGGAACCTTAAATTGCCTGTGTTCTATTTTAGGCTGCAATATTGGTGCCTTAGGAAAAACTTCTCAAACAAAAGCACTATTACAAACGATTATTGCAGAATTTGCAGCCGTAGCTGCGCATGAAGGAGTGGTCTTAGACCAAACAGAAGTTTATCACCACATTGCTCAAACATTTACTGCAGATATTGCTAATCATTACCCTTCTATGTATCAAGACTTAATCGCGAATCATCGTTTAACGGAAATTGACTTTATTAATGGTGCTGTTTGGCGTAAGGGTCAAAAATATGGCATTGCAACACCCTACTGTGCCTTATTAACAGAATTAATTCACGCTAAAGAAGAATTACTCAAATAAATTACGAAGAGAGGATTTTTAGCAAATGGAACAGTATTTTACTGAGCAACCAACTGCCATTCATCAAGAACGTAACTTTACCTTTAAGTTACGGAACTTTGT
Source organism: Bombilactobacillus bombi (assembly GCF_013607485.1). Classification (GTDB taxonomy): domain Bacteria; phylum Bacillota; class Bacilli; order Lactobacillales; family Lactobacillaceae; genus Bombilactobacillus; species Bombilactobacillus bombi_A. Next base: position 1,247 of record NZ_SCHP01000070.1, on the reverse strand, counting down.
GTTCCAATTTACTAGTGATAATGGCGTTTTCTCCAAGCAAACGGTTGATTATGGCACCAGAACGTTAATTGAAGCCCTGGATATCATAGATTTACCTGCCGGTAAGTTATTAGATTTGGGGTGTGGTTATGGCCCTATCGGGTTAACGCTGGCGCGTTTATTGCCGCAAAGAGAAATTGATATGGTTGACGTTAATCAGCGGGCCATAGATTTGGCTCAAAAAAATGCTCAAAACAATCAGATTAATAATGTTCATATTCAAATTTCAAATATTTATCAACAGCTCCAGCAACAAAAATATGCAGCAATTTATACTAATCCCCCAATTCGTGCTGGTAAAGAGGTAGTCAGTACAATGATTGTGCAGGCACCACTGCACTTAGCTTCTCAGGGACAATTGTGGTTAGTCGTGCAAAAAAAGCAGGGCGAACCAACTTATAAAAAACTTATGCAGCAAGCTTTTGGTAATGTGGAGATTATTAAACGAGATAAAGGATATTACGTGTTAAAAAGTGTTAAAACCAAAAATTAAAGACTTATATACTGACGAAGAATTAACAGCCTATATGCAACAAACTATACTCGTAGCCCAGCAAGCACTAAAATATGATGAAGTGCCCATTGGGGCTTTAATTGTTGATAATAATACCAAACAAGTTATTGCGAGTGGATTTAATCAGCGTGAGGTTCAGCAACGTGCCACTGCGCATGCAGAAATTTTAGCAATCGAAAACGCCTGTCAAAAAACAGGCAGCTGGCGTTTAGAACATCATTCATTATTTGTAACTTTAGAGCCTTGCCCGATGTGTGCTGGTGCAATTATTAATAGCCGTATTGCAACTGTAGCTTACGGGGCTCATGATCCCAAGGCTGGCTCTGTGGGATCATTAACTAATTTATTTTCTTTAAATTATAACCATCAACCAGATTTTATAGGTGGGGTATTAGAACAGCAATGTGGCAAATTATTGACTGACTTTTTTAAAGCAATCCGGGCCCGTAGGAATTAAATAGATATCCTAAATGTTAAAACTTTGCGATAGTTATTGTACTTAATTTGAGTGATAACTATTGCAAAAAAACCGAAAATAGGGTAATATAATTAGTGCCGTAAGGCCAGAGGCAATGGTGGGCTTACGAATCGTGTCAGGTTCGGAAGAAAGCAGCACTAAGTAGGATTCCGTCATGTGCCTTTTGATATGATTATTGAGACTTCTAGCTTTTTAGCTAGAAGTTTTTTATTATAG